>JAYTML010000354.1:0-3131 GCA_043728655.1 Chthoniobacter sp.
GCGTCGGAGTTTCCGCGAGCCGCGCGAGCGCATCTGCCGATGCGCGCAGCTCGACGCCTTGCTCGCGGAGGTCGCTGAGCGTGGCGTGGACGTGATCGATGGCGGTCTGGAATTCGTTCATGGCAGGTGGGCGGGGACGCCAGCTTCCACGAAGTCGGCGGGAATGGGCGACTGGAAATTCATGCGCTCGCCGGTGCGCGGATGGGTAAAGCCGAGCCGCCACGCGTGGAGCATCTGGCGCTGAAAGCCGGCGCGCTTTCCATAGACCTCGTCGCCGAGGAGCGGGTGGCCGAGGTGTTTGAGATGGACGCGAATCTGGTGCGTGCGGCCGGTGTGCAGCGTGCATTCCACGAGAGTCCCCGCGGCGAGTTCGGCGAGGACGCGGTAGCTGGTTTTCGACGCGCGGCCCTTTTCCAAAACGGTCATCTTTTTCCGATGCACCGGATGCCGCCCGATCGCGCCCTCGATCACGCCGCTCGCGTCGCGGAACTTTCCGGTGGCGAGGGCGAGGTAGACCTTCGTCACTTCGCGTCCGGCGAATTGCTTCGAGAGCGCCTGATGCGCGGCGTCGTTTTTCGCGGCGACGAGGCAGCCGCTGGTTTCCTTGTCGAGGCGGTGGACGATGCCGGGCCGCTGCTCGCCGCCGATGCCGGAGAGCGCGGGGCAGTGATGCAGCAGCGCGTTCACGACGGTGCCCTGCCAGTTGCCCGCGGCGGGATGCACGACCATGCCGGCGGCTTTGTTGAGCACGATGAGGTCTTCGTCTTCAAAGAGGACATCGAGCGCGAGCGCCTCGGGCTGCGTGGAGATGGGCACGGGCGGCGGTTCGTCGAGCGCGACGGTGTCGCCGGCGTGGATTCTTGCACTGGCCTTGGATGCGCGTCCGTTGAGAGTGACGTGTCCGGCTTTGATCAAGTCCTGGATGCGCGAGCGCGAGAGTGTGGTAGCGCGGGCGGCAAGAAACTGATCGAGCCGCGCGCCGGTGTCGTCGGGTTCGGCGCGGAATTCGGCGGAGATCATGGGCGGCCATCATGAGCGGAGGAGCGGGGAAGCTCAAAGGGCAAAGCTCAAAGCGTACGGCCCGAGGGACGGGCGGGTAGTTTTCGGGTGGGTGCGACAGTTTCTCCTCGCATCTTTTCACGCGGCGCGAAAGTTTCCCTCGCACCCCAAGGATCACATGGCCGACACCGACGAAACGCCCACTCTCATCTGTCCGGACTGCGGGACGGAGATCGACATTTCCGGTCAGGAGCCGCTTTCCGCGATTCTGTGCCCGACTTGCGGCTCGCCGAGCGTGGTCGGCGCGCAGATCGATCACTTCGAGCTGGTGGACATCCTCGGGCGCGGTGGGATGGGCGTGGTGTATCGCGCGCAGGACACCTCGCTCGACCGACCGGTGGCGCTGAAGCTTCTGAAGAAAAGCGATGGGGCCACGGAAGAGCACATCGCTCAGCTCGCCAATGAGGCGGCGATCACGGCGTCGATCAACCACCCGCACGTCGTCAAGGTGTACACCACGGGGATGGATCACGGGCGCTTTTACATCGCCATGGAGCTGGTGGACAAAGGCACGCTGGATCATCTGATCGAGCTCCAGGGCCGGGTGGCGGAGAGCCAGGTGCTGGAGGTGGGCATCCAGATCGCGCAGGGGCTGCGGGCCGCGCAGCAGGCGGGGCTGATCCACCGCGACGTGAAGCCGGGCAACATCCTTTTCGCCGACGCGCACACCGCGAAGATCGTGGACTTCGGCCTGGCGGTCTTTATGGCGGACGAGGAAAAAGTGCGCGGGGAGGTCTGGGGCACTCCATACTACGTGGCGCCCGAGAAGCTGGACAACAAGCCGGAGGATTTTCGCAGCGACATCTACTCGCTCGGCGGCACGCTCTTTCACGCGCTCGCGGGGCGTCCGCCCTTTGAGGCGGAGAATGCGTCGATGGTCGCGCTCAAGCATCTGAAGAGCCAGGCTGTGAGCCTCCAGGCGTTTGCGCCGTGGGTTTCCGGCTCCACCGCCTTCGTCATCAACCGCACGCTGAACAAGGATCCGGAGCAGCGCTACCAGAGCTACGACGAACTCATCGAGCATCTCGAATACGCGCGCGCCGAACTGAAGACGGCGAAGCCGCAGCTCGCAAAGCGCGTCGTGATGGAAAGCGAGGCGGAAAAGAAGGCGATGGGATGGGCGGTCTTTGCGATGATCGGGCTGATCGTGGCGGCGGGGATCGCGGCGGTCGTGTTTCGCAATCAGATCTTTCATCCCGGGCAGCCGGCCACGCCGGGTGCTGGTGAGCCGGCGGTGGGGGTCGAGAGCCAGATGGAATCCGTGTTCGCAGAGGCGCTCGCCAAGCTCGGGGAGGGAAACTCCGCCGCTGCTGCGGACGCCTTTCGCCACACCGCGGCGCAGCCAAAGATCGCGCCGCTCCAGATCGCGTGGGCGAACCTGCTGGAGGGTCTCGCAGAACACCTTGCCGGACGCCGTGCGGAGGCCGAAGCGGCTTTTCGGAAGGTCACGGATCGCGGCCCGTTTTCCACGAAGCCCGCGAACGGGAAGCTGGCGGGATTTCTCCTCGAAACTGCGAGGCAGATGGAGGGGCACGGGCCGATCGCGCGCAATGCGGCCGACGGGTTCGACAAGACGAATCACGAGTCGATAGCACTGCTCTTTTTCGGCGTGAAAAACTGGGAGCTGGGAAATATCGACGACGCCGTGAGCCAGCTGCGGCTTTTCCGCCAGACGACGCCCGCCGGCAACGATGCGTGGATCGGGGAACTCAAGTCCGTCGCCACCCAACTGCTCGAGGAATACACCGTCTTTCAAATGGCGGCGGATCGTCTCAACGCCGCAAAGTCGCCAGCCGAGGTGAAAGTCGCGGTCGATGCGCTGAAGGAAGTGAAGGGCAAGCTCGCCGGGCGCGCAAAGGAACTGGCGAGCAAGGCCCGGAAATAGGAGGGCCAGTGTCGGAGGATTTCCACCGCGGCGTCAAAGCGCGCGAGTTTCCGCTTTTCACGCCCCGTTTCCCATCCTACTTTCCGCCGCTCACGCATCCGTAGCTCAACTGGATAGAGCGCCGCCCTCCGAAGGCGGAGGTTGTGGGTTCGACCCCCGCCGGATGCATATCCTCGCAGCCGAGGCG
>JAYTML010000355.1:0-4696 GCA_043728655.1 Chthoniobacter sp.
CGCTTCCACTATCGCTACCGCGCCGCCGAACTCGGCTGGCGTGCGGCCCGCCTCCTGCCGGGCCACGACCCGCGCACCGCGGCCATGCTGAACCTCGCCGGACGCTGGATCGCGGGGCGCGACCCCGATGCGGCGGATCGTTTTTACCAGGCTCTCGAAAGCCGCTGCGCTGGGACGGACCTCGGACGGCAGGCCACTGAGCGGCGCTGGTTTGTGGACATCACCGATCCCGCCGTGCGGTCTCGCCCCGACCCGCTGTCTTCCGATGCCCAGTGAGGGCTGCCGCAAGATGAGAAGCTGAATCAGTCATGGCGGGAGATTCGCATCGTCCACGCGGTAGAGCCGGTAAAACTCTGCTTCTCCGGCGGAGAATGTGCCGCGCGAATCGTAACCTGTAGTATGGTCAGCATGTTCGAGCCACGGGGGCACAGATTTTGGCCGCTGTTCGAGCGTCGATCCGAACGACTCCGCCGTTGGAAACGGAACGCCTAGCAGGGCCGCAGATGTGCTGACCACGCGGAAAGTTTCGTCGGCAATGATCCAGCGCACGCCGCGAGCGCGAATGATGGGAATGGTTTCGTCGGGATTGGTCGCGAGAAAAAGACGCGCGCTGTCCACGATGCCCGGCAGGCTTTCATGAGAACTGCCCGCCACGCCCGGCTGTCCGCTCCAGTATGCAATCGCCGGCGACAGCCACCACGGCGCGAGAAATGGCGCAGGCGGCCCGCCGCGCATGTGCTCGGCGAGTCCGCGCAGTTCCACCTTTTCCCGACGCTTCACCGCGAGGTCGCGCTGTGCCGTCTCATCGGGAATCTGCGCGTCCCAGTCCTGCGCGACCGGCCACAGCGCGACGATGAAGACCACCCACGCCACCCATCCGCGCCGCAGCGCCGGCATGAAAAACGGCAGCGCGAGCACGAAGACCACGGCGAGAAAGTAGCCCCAGCGAAGCTGCCAGACCGTGAGCCCGAGCGTGACCGCGAGCAGCGCCAGCATCGGCAGCGCGCGACGCTCCGCCTTTCGCGCCAAGACCAGCAGCACCGGCGCGGCGAGCGCCGTCCAGCCCAGCCAGCGGCCGAGCACCGGCGAGAGCAGATCGAGATGCCCCAGCTCTCCGATGCTCGCCTTCCAGCGGCCAAAGTATTCGCGCATCGCAGCATCCGGCGCCTCGATGCGCCAGCCTTCGATGAGAAAGGCGACGGCCAAGATGGCGGCAAAAGCGATCCAGCCCGCGCGCCGCTCCCGCGCGCACAAGCCGCGCCGGTCAAACGCCAGCCAGAGCGCCAGCACCGCGCCGAGCAGGACCAGCGGCTCATAAAGGGACACCCATAGACCCAGCGCCCAGGCCACGCCGCTGATGACGCCCCACAACCGCAGCGAACCGCCACCCTCGGCCATGTCCGCCGCTTTTCGCGCCAGCGCGATCTCCGCCCCCAGCGCGATCAGCAGCAGCACTATGAGCAGCGCCTGATGATCCGGCCTCCCGAGCAGCGTGCCATGCACGAGGATCGGGCTCACCGCGTAGAGCAGCAGCGCCATCCCCCAAAACCGCAGCCTCAGCGCCCATGCCCACACCGCGAGGAACACTGCGCCAAGCACACCGAGCAGCGGCCCGATCAGCGCACCGGAGAGATCCAGCGTCTGCTCGCGCAGCACGCTCGTCTTTCCCGGATCGAAAACCGCGAACCCGGCATCGAGGGCCTTTTTTCCCGCCACGATCAGGTAGTCCAGCGGCGCCGTGGTGTGCGATTTCACCCCCTGCGGGGAGTTCTCGAAATCATGATGCCTGACGATCATCCCGGAGTGCTCGGCGACCATCCGCGCGCGGGTCATCCGCGAGTAGCAGTCGGCGTCCACAAAGTAGATGCGTCCGTCGATGAAAACGTCGCGCAGATTGTGGCAGCGCGCGCCGAAAGTGAGGACGCAAAAAGCAAGGAGCGCGGCGAGCCGGAGAGAGCGTTTCACGACCGCGGATTCATTCGCATCGCGGAGACCCTGTCCAACAATATCTTGTGGTGCCGTTTTTTGCCGGACCCAAGCGATGGGGGAACCCCCCTGAAATCAGGGTAAAAATCCCCTTGTGAGCATTCGCCCGCCTACGTAGCCTCTGCCCTCAGTTTTTCATCCTCCAAAATATGGCCGAATCCGTCGCTCCGAAATCCGAAACCGCATCCAAAAAAAGCACCTACGACGCCGACGACCTTAGCTCGCTCAAAGGGCTCGAAGCGGTGCGAAAAAAACCGGGCATGTACATCGGCGGAACGGACGAGCGCGCGCTGCATCATTGCGTCTCCGAAGTGCTCGATAATTCGGTCGATGAATTCCTCGCCGGGCACTGCACCCACATCGACGTAAACATTCACGCCGACGGCTCCATTTCCATCCGCGACAACGGGCGCGGCATCCCCGTGGACATCAACAAGGAGGAGGGCATCCCCGGCGTGGAACTCGTCCTCACGCGACTGCACTCGGGCGGCAAGTATGGCCAGGGAAACTACGAATACTCCGGCGGCACGCACGGCGTCGGCGCGAAGTGCGTCAACGCGGTGAGCGAGTGGTTCAAGGTCGAGGTCACGCGCGACGGGAAGATCCACGCGATGTCTTTTGAACGCGGCACGACGAAGCAGAAGCTGCACGTCATCGCCGAGGTGAAGTCGAAGAAACACACCGGCACGCTGATTACGTTCATGCCGGACACGGAGATTTTCCTGGAGACGATTGAGTTCAAGGCTGAGCGCATCATCACGCGGCTGAATGACCTCGCGTACATCAATGCGCCTCTGTCGTTCGCCTTTCTCGACGAGCGGCAGGAGCATGCGAAGCCGCTGCACATCGTGCATCCGCGCGGCGTGGAGGAGTACGTCGGGCGCCTCGTGGAAAACAAGACGCTCGTGCATCCGAAGCCGATCATGATCAAAGGCACGCGCGACAAGGTCATCGTCGAGATCGGGCTGCACTACACCGACACCTACAACGAGCAGCTTCTTTGTTATACAAACGCTGTGCCGAACCCGGATGGCGGCACGCACTCCAGCGGCTTCCGCGGCTCGCTCACGCGGGCGATCAATCAGTATGCGAAGAACAACTCTCTGCTGAAGGACAAAGACGTGCCGATCACCGGCAACGATGTGCTCGAAGGTCTCGCCGCCGTGGTCAGCGTGAAACACCCCGACCCGCGCTTCGAGTCCCAGACCAAGGTGAAGCTCATCTCGCCCGAGGTGGACGGCATCGTCGGCTCGATCAGCTACGAGGGGCTGATGCTCCACTTTGACCAGAATCCGAATGTCGGGAAACGGATCATCGAGAAATGCCTCATGGCCGCCCGTGCCCGCGAAGCCGCGCGCAAAGCCCGCGAGACCGTGCGCAAAGGCGCGCTCACCGGCGGCGGACTGCCCGGCAAGCTGGCGGACTGCTCCGAGCGCGATCCCTCGCTCACCGAGTTGTATGTCGTCGAGGGCGACTCCGCAGGCGGCTCCGCGAAACAGGGCCGCGACCGCCGTTTCCAGGCGATCCTCCCGATCAAGGGCAAGATCATCAACGTCGAGAAAGCCCGGCTCGATAAGGTGCTGCAAAACACCGAGGTCCAGACGCTCATCACCGCCATCGGCACCGGGATCGGCACCGCCAGCGGGGAGAAGGGCGACAAGGAGCAGGAAGGCACCTTCAACATCGAGAAGCTCCGCTACGGCCGCATCATCATCATGACGGACGCCGACGTGGACGGCTCCCACATCCGCACCCTGCTGCTCACCTTTTTCTACCGCCAGATGCCCGAGCTGGTGAAGCAGGGCAAAATCTACATCGCCCAGCCGCCGCTCTATCTCATCAAACGCAAGAAGCGCGAGGAGTACGTGGACGACGACGCGCAGCTCAACAAGATCCTCATCGGCCTCGGCGCCGACGAGGTGAAGGTGAAGAACCTCGCCGACGGCAAGGTTTTCACCTCCGCCCAGCTCAAGGACATGCTCGAACTGCTCGAGCGCCTCGCGAAGTTCAGCGACGCCATCCGGCGGCACGGCGGCGATTTTGAGTCCTATCTCGGCAAGCGCGACGCGAAGACCGGCCGGCTGCCGACCTTCATGATCAAAGTGCGCGAGGGGAACACCGAATGGGCCCGGTATTTTTCCGGCGAGGCCGAGGTCCGCACCTTCCACGAGGAAAACCGCGACCTCAATCTCTACGAGGATCCCGCGCCCGAACCGGTCGAAGGCGATCTCGTCCTCACCGAGCCCGTCGCGAAGGTGAAGAAGGAAAAGATCGATCCCGCGGGCCGCCGCCGCGCCAAGCTCATCGAGCTGCACGAATCCATCTCCGCGCAAAAGCTCATCGACGAACTCGCGAAAAAGGGCCTGAAAATCGAGCATTACGCCGACAGCGACGTGCCCATCTTCGAGATCATCGAGGGCGAGGGCGACAAAGCCGTCACGCACCCGCTTTTCGCGATCCCCGAGATCCTCACAAAGGTGCTCGAAATCGGCAAACGCGGCCTCTCCATCCAGCGATTCAAAGGCTTGGGAGAAATGAACCCCAAGCAGCTCTACGAGACCACGATGAACCCCGACAAACGCAAGATGCTCAAAGTCGATCTGAACGAGGACAACGCCGTCGAAGCCGACCGCATGTTCACCATCCTCATGGGGGACGTCGTCGAACCCCGCCGCCAATTCATCGAAGACAACGCGCTCAACGCGCGGCT
>JAYTML010000356.1:0-5701 GCA_043728655.1 Chthoniobacter sp.
CGGCGGCACGCTGCCGGTGCTCTACGTCTTCCTCGCGCGCACCGGCTGCACGATCCGCGGGGTGAAGACCACCGGTAACAGCGCGGAGATCGCATTCACAGGACCGGGCGGGCATAAGCAGACGCTCTATTACTTCAAGACCGACCTCTCGAATGGCGGCAGCAACGATTCCTTCCTCAAGTTCTGCCGCCAGTTCGCCCCCGCGCACAGTCTCGTGAAATCCGCGTCGTATCTCATGCACGGCGACAGCTTCAGCACCGCGCGCAATTTCCTCCTGCAAAACAGCCGCCTCATCCTCCAGGACGACTCCGGCATCCCGCTGAAAGCCTTCGACCCCGCGCGCTGGGACCTCCAGCTCTACGGCTCGTATTTCCAGATGAAGGACATCTTCGCCAGCCACCACCAGCCCGACCTCGCCGCCGCCTACGCGCGCGGCAGCACGGGCGATCTCGGCTTCGCCTTCGGCTACCACTGGCAGAAGGAGCGCGCCCTCCTCATGCTCGCCAGGCCGAAGTGAGCGGCTGCGCTTTCCCGCGTTGCAGTGCCTCGCTCAAAATCCCATCCTCCGCTGATGAATCCTCCCACCTTCCACATCAATCGCCGCCGCTTTCTTCAGACCGCATCCGCCTCCCTCGCGCTCTCCGCGCTCGGTGCGCGCGGGGTCGAACTCGTGAACCAAAAACCCCGGCGCGTCGGGCTCATCGGCGCGGGCTGGTATGGGAAGAGCGACCTCTGGCGGCTCGTGCAGGTCGCCCCGGTCGAGATCGTCTCCATCTGCGATCCCGACAGGAACATGCTCGCCGGCGCAGTCGAGATCGCGGCTCAGCGGCAGAAGTCGAAGCGCGCGCCGCGCACCTACTCCGACTACCGCCGCATGCTCGCGGAGAAGGACCTCGACATCGTGCTCATCGGTTCGCCCGACCACTGGCACGCGCTGCACATGATCGCCGCAGTCGAGGCCGGCGCGGATGTCTATGTGCAGAAGCCCATCAGCACCGGCGTGCTGGAAGGCGAGGCCATGCTCGCCGCTGCGCGGAAACACAACCGCGTCGTGCAGGTCGGCACGCAGCGCAAAAGCACGCCGCATCTCATAGAGGCAAAGAAGCGCATCATCGACGCCGGACTCCTCGGAAAAATCGGCCACGTCGATATGTGCTGCTACTTCCACATGCGCGCGAACGGCAACCCGCCCGTCGAGCCCGCGCCCGACTTCCTCGACTACGAGATGTGGACCGGCCCCGCACCGCTGCGCCCCTACGACGGGCTCCCGCACAAGCGCTGGTGGCGCACCTTCATGGAATACGGCAACGGGATCATGGGCGACATGTGCGTCCATATGTTCGATACCGCGCGCTGGATGCTCGACCTCGGCTGGCCCCGGCGCATCAGCTCGGCGGGCGGCATTTTCGTCCAGAAGGAAGGCAAGTCGAACATCGCGGACACGCAGACCGCGGTCTTTGAATTCGACGGGCTCAACTGCCACTGGACGCACCGCTCATGGGGCTCGCCGACCGATCCCGACTACCCGTGGGCGCTCTTCATCCACGGCGAGAAGGGCGTGCTGAAGGCGAGCACGATGCGCGCGGATTTCATCCCGCACGACAAGAAGGAGAAAACGATCCACTTCGACTGCCTGTTTGAGAAGGAGCAGTTCCCCGAGGACGTGAGCGAGAAGGACATCGAGCTGAATGCCGCGCCCGCCACCCGCCGGCACATGCTGGATTTCCTGGCCGCGATCGACTCGCGCGGACGGCCCATCGCGGACATCGAGCAGGGCCACATCTCCACCGCGAGCTGCGTGCTCGCGAATGTGGCGCAGCAGCTCGGCCGCGCGCTGAGCTACGATCCGAAGACGCGCGAGATCGCCGGGGACGACGCTGCGAACAAACTCCTCCGCCGCGGGTACCGCGAGGGCTGGAAGTTTCCCGAAGTCGGGTGAGCCCGGCGCTCCGGTCTCTTAATCTTAATCTTAATCTTAATCCCGCCCGGCGGGCGGAACGGTGCAGTGGCTAGTCCGCCCTGAAACCGCTGCGCGCTCCGCTTGCCGATTAAGATTAAGAGTAAGATTAAGAGTAAGAGCCGGGGATTTTGGAACCCCGCTCTAACAAACCGCCCCGCCCCTTCGTCTCAGAAGGCGAACGATGTCTCCCGACTCGCATCAAACAGCAGAACTCCGGATGATTCGACGATGACTCCGCCCCAACGCCCGCACCGGCCGTGAAAACGTCCGGAGACGCCAGCGCCCCTGCGCCGCAGTGGGAGACGACCGAGCAGGTCTTTGCCGCTCTGGAGTCGCCGCTGCTGGGCTATGCCCGGCGGCTGCTGGGCGATTTCGCGCAGGCGGAGGACATCGTGCAGGAGGCTTTTATGAAACTTCACGCGCAATTCCAAAAGGTGCTCGCACCTCAGCCCTGGCTTTACCGCACGGTCCACAATCTCGCCGTGGACCACCAGCGCCGGGCGAACAAGATCGTGTCGCTCGACGCGCAGGAGCGAGACGACGGCTCCGCGCCGAACGACCAGGCCGACTCGCAGCCGCTGCCGGACGAGCAGATCGCGCGGTGGGAGGGGATCGGCCTCGTGCGCCTCGTCCTCGAGACGCTCGACGCCCGCAGCCGCGAGATCATCCGGCTGCGGTTCAACGAAGACCTTTCCTACAAAGAAATCAGCGGGCGCACCGGCCTGACGGTGGGCCATGTGGGCTACCTGCTCCACCACGCGCTGAAGGCCATGGCCGTGGAGCTGGAAAAGACGGAGGTCGCACGATGAACCCGGACGCACCGCTGAATCCCCGCGAAGAAACCGAGCTGCGCCTGACCGCGCTGCTGATGGGCCAGCTTCCGCCCGACGAGGCCGCGGCGCTGGAGGCGCAGATCGCCGCCGATCCCGCGCTCGCTGCGCTGCATGCCCGGCTGCGGCACGCGGCGGAGCTGCTGCGCGAGGCGACCGCGCTGCCGGAACCGGCGGCGGCTCCCGTGCCCGCGCGGCTTTCGGACGAGCGCCGCGAGCGGCTGCTCGCGCATTTCAAAACGATCGCCGCTCCGATCGTGCCGGTGAAGCCGCAGCGGGACTGGTCGTGGGTGCTGCCTTTGGGGCTGGCGGCGACGGTCATCGCGCTGCTCGGCGGCACGGTGCTGATGAACGGATTCATCGGCGGAAAGGCGTCGTTTGCAGGGGGGGCGGACTATTTCGACCTGAGCGACAGCGAGCCGGCATCCGACGCAGCCGAAAACCGTCACTGGAGCATGCAGCCGGGGGCGATCCCGAAGACTCCGGTGGCGCGCAATGGGAGCGTCCGCGAGTTCGAGGGCTTCATCAATTACGGCAGCCCCATTCAAACTCCCCCGGCCAGTGCGCCGGAAGCTGCGTCGCGCGGCTCGGTGACGGTCACGAGCGGCGCGACCTTCTTGAACGGGGAGTCCGACGGGGAGGAAAAGAACCAGCGGCTTGGCCGGCTGACCGGCATGGCTGCGGGTGCCAAGCCGGCGTCCGGGCCTGTGGCGAACACGGTCTCCGTGCCCTCCCTGAGTTCCATCACGGTGCCCCCTGCGCCGGCCCTGCCGCCGAGCGACCCCGCTGCGCCCGCTGCGCGCCCGACGCTTGAGCTGGCTTCCGCCGGCGATGTCAGCCGCGCGAAAGAATCGCCTGCAGACAAGAACATGCCGGATGCGATGGCGGACCCGCTAGTCACCTCGGTGAAATCCGAACTCGCCAAAGCGAACGCGGAGCTGGCGGAAACGAAGGCGTTTGTGGATGTGCTGGCGCGGCACGGCAAGACTTCGGGGGAAGCGATGCCGCTTCCGGCGGAGCTTGGACTCACGGCGTCCTCCATGGCCGGAGGTGCAGGCGGCGGCGGCGGAATGTCGGCGCCGTTTCCGACTGCTGGAAAGGCGAGCTTGCGGTCGGATTTCCAGGATGAACTGCGGCTCGCCGATGGCGGCGTTGCCACCAGTGCGCCGCCGACTTTCCTGCGGTCCGACCCCGGACTCGCCCCAGTTGTGAAATCGGCACCCTTCCCGCCCCCCATGCCGGCTCCCGCCCGCAAGCCCGCTGCTTCGTCGCCCGCCCGACCCGCTCCCGATGCCGACGTGTTCCAAGACGCCACATCGAACTTCACGGCCACGGCTGCCGAAGCGGCAGCGGCGCGCGTGCCGGTGCTCGGCGACCTTCCCGTGGCCGGGCGCCTCTTTGGCGGGCAGGGAGTTCCCGCCATTCATCAGCCTGCACCGGCCCCCGCAGGCGCGGAAACGTTGGCGGCAGAATCCGCATCCGACTTTTTTCTAGCGACCAGGGAGAAGGCGCTCGCGGGGAAGGCTGGCGACCGGATGAGGGATTTGGGCAGCGTGACTTTGAATGGGGCGGCGACCTACTCCGGCGCGACGACGGTCACGGGCGGGACCCTCGCAATCGAGGACAGGAAGAATCTGGCGGCGTGGTTTGGAGAAGTCGTGGACGGCAGCAAGAAGCAAGTGGCGGATTTGAACGGCCGGCTCGGGCGCGGGGAAGCAGGCAATGGTGGGAAGGCGGATCAGTCCCTGTTCTTTAATGCTGAGAACGAATCGGCCAAAGCCGGCGACGGTCTTGCGGTCGTGCCCGCACCCGCGGCTGACCTCGAGTTCGTGTCAAAGACGGACGCGCCGGGAGCCACTCCGACGCCCACTCCGCTGGCTATCGAGTCCGGCGGCCTGGTCACTTACGACCGCCTTCAGTCCGCACTCGCGAATCCCACCACGGCGATGCCGGGCGGCGGGGCTGCGGGCAATCTCGCCGTCACTGGCACTGGCAGTGTGGAACTGAAAGGCGTGAAGGCGCCTGACGGGACGGTGGTCTTGGAAAAGTCGCTCGGCGGGAGAGCTCAGGGCAGAGCTGAACAGGCGTGGGATTTTTCCACGGAAGCAGTCGAGTTCTCCGATTCGGGCCGCTACGACCTCGCCCAGAAGCGTGCCGGGCAGGCGCTTGCCGCCGATCCGCGCAACGCCGTCGCCCGCGAGCTTCAGGAGAAATTCAGCGCGGCGAAGGACGACTCCAGCATCGCCAGCTACAACGAGACGCGCTCGCGGGCGGTGAGGGCGAAGGACTACGCGTGGGCGGAGGAGGATCGGCCCGTCAGCGGACCCGCCGATGCGAAGAAGCCTGCCAGCGGCGGGAAAAATGCGGAACAGCCGGCGCGGAATTACAAAGCGATCGATGAGATGCTTTTTGAGCGGGCGAAGGAAAAACCGGAGCAGTCGGTCGGAGGCGTGATTCTCCAGCAAGCCGGACCCGATCCGATTCGGCGTCTGGCTGCCGAGTCTCTCAAAGACGGGAAGATTGGGGAATTGCTCGCGAGGCGTGGCTACCGCGTCCAGCCGTCGGACGCTTCCGCGCCGACCGGCGCCGAAAAGGCGATGGAGCTCGCCAAACTGAAAGTCGCGGACGCACCGGAGATGCCAAAGCTGCCGGAGGAGAAGCTCGCGAAACTCGCCGACGAGGACAGCCTGGCGCGTCGTCAGGCGGTGCCCGCCCAGCCCGCGCCCGTGCCGCAGCCGGAGGTGGCCACGCGCGCGAATGCGTTCTCCACGTTTTCGCTCAATGTCAGCGATGTCGCTTTCAAGCTCGCGGCGGCGAGTCTGGAGAAGGGGCAGATGCCGGAGCTGGCGACGGTGCGGAGCGAGGAGTTCATCAATGCCTTTGACTATCACGATCCCGAGCCGGCCGGGGA
>JAYTML010000357.1:0-2883 GCA_043728655.1 Chthoniobacter sp.
ATCGAGGGCGGGCTGTGCGCCGCGGCATTCGTCGGCGTGGATGGCGCGGAGTTCACGGGCAACACCGTCCTTTTTCCCACGAAGTGGATCTTCCGCATCCTGCAGGAGACGCGGGCGGAAGGCTTCGCGCCGTGCCGCAATGTGCTGGTGAAGGGAAATCGCATCGTCTTCCGCCGCTCGCAGGTGCAGACGGACATAAACGCCGGCGGCGGCACCGAGCCGGCGACGTTCCGTTTTGAAAACAACCAGTGGTTTGCCGAAGACCGCCCGGACGCGTCGAAGCCGCAGCTCCCCGCCGCGGAGACGGGCGGCAGCTACGGCATTGATCCCCGGCGAGGCGCGCCGGCTCCGGCGAGCCGGCATTGAGAGCCCGCGAGCGGTATCGGCATGGCTTGACCCGTGGGGCAGGATTCTGAAATGGACCCTGCCCCCGGAACATCGAAGCAACCCGTGACGGACGCCGCCCCGCCCACGCGCTTCCGCTGGGTCATCTGCGCGCTGCTCTTTTTCGCCACCACGATCAACTACATGGACCGCGGCGTCCTCGGGGTCATGGAGCCGGTTTTGCAAAAGGCCATCGGCTGGACCGCCACGCAGTATGGCGACATCAATGCGGCATTCTCCTTCGCCTACGCCATCGGCTTTCTGCTGATGGGCCGCCTCATCGACAGGCTCGGCTCGCGCGCGGGTTACGCCATCGCGCTCACCGTCTGGAGCCTCGCGGCGGCGGGGCACGCCCTGGCGGATTCGGTGGCGGGCTTTGCCATCGCCAGATTCCTGCTCGGACTGGGGGAGGCGGGGAATTTTCCTGCGGCGATCAAGACGACGGCGGAATGGTTTCCGCGCAAGGAGCGCGCCTTCGCGACGGGCATCTTCAATGCCGGGTCGAATGTCGGAGCCATCATCGCGCCGCTCGCCGTGCCCGCGCTGGTGCTCGGCGTGGGCTGGCAGTGGGCGTTTGTCGGCACGGGACTCATCGGCCTCTTGTGGCTGTTTTTCTGGCTGCCGCTTTATCGCGAGCCGGCGGAGAGTCCGCGCGTCAACGCCGCGGAACTAGCGCTGATCAACGCCGACGGCGCGGAGCCGGAGACGAAGGTCCGCTGGCGCGATCTCGTCCCCCACCGGCAGACGTGGGCCTTCGCCAGCGGGAAATTCCTCACCGATCCGATTTGGTGGTTCTACCTCTTCTGGTCGGGGAAATTTTTTGCCGAGCGCTTCGGCGTGAGCATCAAAAACATCGGGCTGCCCCTCGTCATCATCTACCTGCTCGCCGATGTCGGCAGCGTCGGCGGCGGCTGGCTTTCCTCCCACCTCATCAAGCGCGGCTGGTCCGTGAACGCAGCGCGCAAGACCGCGATGCTTGTCTGTGCCGTCTGCATGCTCCCGGTCTGCCTGGCGCCCGTCGTCTCGAATATGTGGCTCGCCGTCACATTCATCGGCATCGCCGCCGCCGCGCATCAGGGCTTCTCCGCGAATCTTTTCACGCTCACTTCGGACATGTTTCCGCGCCGCGCCGTGGGCTCGGTCGTCGGCATCGGCGGCATGGCGGGCGCAGTCGGCGGCATCCTCATGCAGATGTCCGCGGGGCGGATCAAGGACGCGACCGGCAGCTATCTCGCGATGTTCATCATCGCCGGGACGGTCTATCTCCTCGCCTTTACCGTCACGCACCTGCTCGCGCCGCGGCTGAAACCCGTGGAGCTGTGATTTGTGCGCGGATGCCCCGCGGCCCCGTCACGCTGACGCTCTGCTTTCGCGGGCTCGCGGCGAAGCCGTGACTCGACGCAAGTGAAACTCCGGGCATCCTGCGGTCATGAAATTCGCGCGTTCTCTCCTCGCTATCGCACTGACCGCATCGTCACTTTTTGCCGCGGAGCCGGCGAAAGAGATTCCGCTCTGGCCCGGCGGTGCGCCCGGCTCCGAAGGGAAGACCGCGCCGGAAACCGTGGTCACCTCCACGGGCGGCGAGCGCACCGTCTCCACTGTCCATAATCCGACGATCACGCCCTTTCTCCCAGCGGCGGGAAAGGGCAACGGCGCCGCAGTGCTGGTGATTCCCGGAGGCGGGCACAGCAAGCTCTGCATCGACCATGAGGGTGCGAATATCGCCCAGTGGCTCGCCGACCGTGGCATCGCGGCCTTCATGCTGAAGCACCGGCTGGCCCGTGAAAAGGACTCCACTTACACGATCGAAGAACACGCGCTCGCCGACACGCGTCGTGCGATGCGGCTCATCCGCTCGCGCGCGACGGAGTGGGGCATCGATCCCGCGCGGCTCGGCGCGATGGGTTTTTCCGCGGGTGGCGAACTCGTGGCCCTCGCGTGGATGCGCCCGAGCGCGGGTGCGCCGGATGCAGCCGATCCCATCGACCGGCTCGACGCCCGCCCTGCGTTTCAGGCGCTCATTTACCCCGGCCGCACCGGCGACATCGTCCCGACGAAGGATGCGCCGCCCGCTTTTCTCGCATGTGGCGAGAAGGACCGAACCGACATCTCCGAGGGGCTGCCCGAGGCCTATCTGCGCTTCAAGCGCGCGGGTGTCTCGGCGGAACTGCACGTCTATGCCGGGGTCGGTCACGGCTTCGGCTTCCGAGCGACGACGAAAGGCCCAGTCGGCGCGTGGCCCGAGCGTCTGGCGGAATGGATGGATGCAAAGGGCTTCTTCGGTGCGGGCCGGTAGGGCGCGCGAAAGAGCGAGGCTGCCGGGATGCGACGATCGAGGGGCGGCTCAACGAGCGGGCACGCGCGTCGGGCGAAAACTCAGACGCGCGGTTGGAGGATTTGCCGAGGCTCGATCACGCCTATGATCCGCCGACCGAGTCGGATTCCTTGGATTTCTTGGCCGTGAAAACCGCGCGCACTTCCGAGGCCGTCGTCGTCGCG
>JAYTML010000358.1:0-1799 GCA_043728655.1 Chthoniobacter sp.
TGCTTGCCCTTCTCCCATTCGAGAAGCGCGCGGATGCATGACTGGCGCGGGTTGGCGGGCATGGGGGAAAGGATGAGATGGAAAAGCGAAAGGCGAAAGGCGAAAGGCGAAGCCGGGAAAAGGAAAACGCCCTCCGGGACGGAGGGCGTTTTCTTTGGCGGGGAGGGATGCCTGCCGGACGCTGTCTGCGCTGCTACGGGCGGCCGACGGCGCGGTAGTCGAAGCCGTGCTCGCGCATGGTTTCGGGGTTGAAGAGATTGCGGCCGTCGAAGATGAGCGGGGTGTGCATGCGGGCTTTCACGTCGGCGAAATCCTGGTTGAGGAATTCCTTCCACTCCGTGGCGAGCAGGAGCGCTTCCGCGCCGTCCACGGCCTCGATCGGGGTGGACACGAGCTTCACTTTCGCGGGATCGATGAGTTTCCACTCGACGGCTTTCTCCGCGCCCTTTGGATCGTAGGCCGTGACGTGCGCACCCTCGGCGACGAGGCGGTTGACGAGTTCGATGGCGACGGAGTTCCGGACGTCGTCGGTGTCGGGTTTGAAGGTGAGGCCCCAGACGGCGATCTTCTTGTCCTTCAAGACCCAGAGCGCCTCGCGGAGCTTGGAGATGAAGCGGTCGAGCATGCCCTCATTGATGCGCTCGACTTCCTCGAGCAGCTTGAACGGTGTGCCGAGCTGTTTGCTGATGGCGATGAAGGCCTTCACGTCCTTTGGAAAGCAGGAGCCTCCGTAGCCGAGGCCGGCGTTGAGGAAATTGCGGCCGATGCGCCTGTCCATGCCGATGCCGTCCGCGACCATTTCAACATCCGCACCGCTGGCCTCGCAGATGGCGGCGACGGCGTTGATGTAGCTGATTTTCAGCGAGAGAAAGGAGTTTGCGGCGTGCTTGATGAGTTCGGCGCTGTTGATGTCGGTGACGAGGATCGGCGCCTTGAAGGGCTGATAGACGTTTTTCATCAAGTCGGTGGCCCGCTGGCTGGCGGAGCCGATGACGACGCGATCCGGGTTCATCAGGTCGGGTACGGCGCAGCCTTCGCGGAGAAACTCGGGATTGCTGACCACGTCGAATTCCGCGCCTTTGTTGTAGCGCTTGATGGTCTCGGCGACCTTTTCGCCGGTCTTCACGGGCACGGTGGACTTATCGACGATCACGCGATACTGGCCGGGCTTGAGGACGCCTGCGATTTCGCGGGCGACTCGCTCGATGAAAGTGAGATCGACGCTACCATCGGCCTGCGGCGGGGTGGGCACGGCGATGAAGACGATCTGCGAGTGATCGACGCCGTCCTCGATGGAATTGGTGAAGCGCAGGCGCTTGGCGGCGACGTTGCGGTGGACGAGGTCTTCGAGGCCGGGCTCGTAGATCGGAATCTTGCCGGCCTGGAGGGCATCGACCTTGCGCTGGTCATTATCGACGCAAACGACGTGATGGCCGACTTCGGCGAAGCAGGCGCCTGAGACGAGGCCGACGTATCCTGAGCCGATGATGCAGAGTTCCATATTCGAGCAGTAGTGGTGTGATGTTTCCTAAATGTCCGGCAGGGGCTCTTATAGCCCGGTCCGGAAGGCCGGGGATTAAGAGCAGGACGCAGACCCGGCGCAAGGATGAAGCGGATCCGGCGGTTGAAATACCGCCGCCCGGTGGCTAGCGGTTTTTCCCGCTGCCGCTGCCGCTGGTGCCGGTGGGATCGAGGGAGAACGGGGCGCGGATATTCGGCAGATCTTTCAGGGTAAAGGTCAGCAGCACGCCGACATCATTGACGCCGCGGTTGTCGCGGACGCTGAGGCCGAGCGAGGC
>JAYTML010000359.1:0-2041 GCA_043728655.1 Chthoniobacter sp.
GCGGCTTTTCGCCGAGACGCTGCCGGCCATCCTGCGCGGCGATGCGCAGCGGCGGCCGCAGGACCGTGCTGCGCGGAGTTTCTTTGCGATGAAAGACGCGCCGAACGCCGGCCGGATGTCGCTGGACTGGGATTTCGCCACGATGTCGCGCTTTGTCCGGAGCCTCCATTTTCATCCCTTCGGCAGTGACCTCCCGCTCCCCGCGATGGGCTGCGATGGGCGGCTTTTCCGCGTGGACGAGATCGCGCAAGTGGCCGCGGAGCGGCGCGGGCAGCCCGGCGAAGTGCTGGAGATCACAGACCGCCTCTGCCATTTCCAGTGCGGCGATTCAGTCGTCGCGCTCACCAGGGTCCGAGACCTCGCGGGCCGGGCGCTGAAATTTCAGAACCTCGCCGACGACTACGCCGTGCGCCGCGGAGCCCTGCTCGCCGGAGCCGCCCGTGAATGCCAGCCGCAGACTTGAATCATCCATGAAAAACCCAACCGAAAGACTCGCCGAGGTGTTCATCAGCGTCCTCGCGCTGCCGCCTGCGACCGATCCTGCCAGCATCCGCCGGAGTTCCACCGCATCGTGGGATTCGCTCGTCCAGATCACGCTGATCACGGCGGTCGAGACGGAGTTCGGCGTGATGTTCGACGCCGACGAATACGCAGCCATGACCTCCTTTGAGAGCGTGGCGGAGCTGCTCGGGAAAAAGGGACTGCTCTAGCCGCCAGCGCGCCCGCCATGAATATCACGGTCTCCCTTCCCGCCGGCCTCGCCGAAGCGGATCTCGACAACCTCCAGAACCTCCTCGGCTACGTGAGCGAGGATGTCCTCAGCTTCCGCATCGACCGCGCGGCGGGCCAGGTGGAGCTGTCCGTCCGCGAGACGGCCGACCGCCAGGTCATCGAGGAAAAGGTCGCGCAACTCGTGCGAAAGGTGCGTCCGCTACGGAAGGTGCAGGATGCCGCCCATGTGGCGGACCGCCTCGCGGAGACCGCGCCCTGCCGGGACGATGTCTTCCGGCAGCTCGTGGAAAAGCGCGAAGTCATCGAGCACGCGCCGGGCGTTTTTTCACTCCACGGAAAGCTGCAGCGCATGTTCCGGCGGCTCGATGAGAGCCTGCGAAACTACGCGCTGGAGCAGGGTGCGGAGGAGGTGACCTACCCCGTCACGATCTCCCTCGGCACGCTTCAGAAGAGCAAGTTCTTCTCGCACTATCCGCAGTTCGCAAACTTCATCTCAGTGCTGGAGTCCGACACGGACAACATCTCGGCCGCCGCGAAGAAACTGTCTTCCGCCGAGGCGCTCGACTTTCTGGAGCATCTGAAACGCCCCACCTGCATGTGCCGCTCCGCGGGTTGCCTGCACGCGTATCCGTCGTACGAGGGGCAGGTCTTTGCACCCGGGCAGACGGTCGCGATCACGATGATCGGCCGCATGTTTCGCAATGAGGCGGCGAACATCCACAGCCTCGAACGCCTGCACGAATACAGCATGCGCGAGATCATCTATCTCGGCTCGCCTGAGTTTGTCCGCGCACGGCTGGCCGGCTGCATCGAGTGGTGCAAGGCCTACCTGCTCCGCTTTGAAATGCAGGGCGTCATCCAGACGGCGAACGATCCCTTTTTCGCCGACAACCTCGCGGCGCTTCAGTTCTTCCAGCGGTCTGAGCAGAGCAAATACGAGTTCCGGCTGATCAATCCCACGACTGCCAACGCCGTCTCCGTGGCATCGGTCAACATGCACGCCGAGCATTTCTCCAAGGCGCACGACATCAAGTTTCCGGGCGGCGACTACATCCAGACCGGCTGCTTCGGCGTCGGCTTTGAACGGATCCTTTTCCTGACCCTCGCGCAGTTCGGCTACGACGAAGCCGGGTGGCCGGAGGCGCTCCGCGAGTTTTACTTCGGACCGGTGGTGCGTTCGCTGCCGTGACCCGGGACTGACTTCATGAAGACTTTGATTCAGCGATTGAACGACCGGCTTGGCCAGTTGGACTTGTGTGCGAAAGGCATCGCGCGCCTGCTCGGCATGGGCCTGCGGATGCAGGAGGCG
>JAYTML010000360.1:0-7855 GCA_043728655.1 Chthoniobacter sp.
AAGCAGGCGCGATTTTTCCGGCAGCCGCACATCGAGATACTGCGCGCCCGCCGTGCGGACTTGGAACACCGCCTGGCTGCGCTCCGTCCCGCTCGTCGAGACGACGGTGTCGAGCGTGAGCTGATCGACCACGCTCGTCAGCACCGCCGCCGGCGCATGCCGCACGCCGGAGAGCGCCAGCGCGTAGTCCACCCCGAGCCACGCGAAGACGCCAATGACGCGATGACGCGGCTGATAATCCGGCAGCCGCGCCGCGAGCAGCGAGTCGAGTTCGTTCATCCCCTTTGCATCGAATGTGATCTCCGTTTCGGTATTGGCCTCCACCGCCCAAACCCCGCTCGCGCGCACCACGTCGAGCGGCGCGATCAATGGCACGGCCACGGTGAAGCGCGATTCCGTCGCGTCCTTCGCCGCCGCGATCGGCACCTGCGCGGTGACTTTCAGCGCATAGCCGCCGGTCAGCTCCTTTTGGAAAGTGATCGTCCAGATGTCGTCCGCGAGACTGCGCTCGGCGATCTGCGGGCCGTCGAAATGGAAGTTCGCCGCGAGCGCCTTCGGCACCCGAATCCGCACCGACCGCGCGCCGGAATAGAGGAACTGGAAATTCATCTGCGCGTTCAAATCGAGCACACCCTCCAGCGGCAGCGCGTAGCCGGTGAGCGAGGCCAGCACCTCGCCGGGCCGCTTCGCCACCTTCACCTTGAGCGCAAACTCCGCGCGCCGGAACCACGCGTAATCACCGCGCACGGGCGTCGTCCGCCCGTCGCGACGCTCCAGCGTCTCCGAAGCCTCGGCCTCCAGCCGGAACGAATCGTCGGCCTGCAGCGCGATGTAGCCAGTCACCTTCTCCGCGCCGTCGATGAGCGCATCGCCGAGCGTGAAGGTCAGCCCGTCCGCCCCGATCTGCGTCCATTTCTCCGGCTCGATCCGGGTGCGGATTTTGAAAACGCGGTCCGCATTCCTGCCGCCGAGATCGCTCCACCGCAGGCGCAGCTTTCCGCCTTCCATGCGCCAGTCGGGCTCGGAGTCATCCGCATTGCGCACCGCGAGCAGTTCCTCGCCCGCAGGCAGCGTGAGCGCCGTGGAAAAAATGTCGCCCTTCTCCCGGTGCAGCGTGAGCGTGCGCTCGATGAAAATCGCCTCGCGCCGGAACTCCACAAGCGCATCAAGATCCGCGGAAAAGCGCGGCTGCACACGCTCGACCGTCAGTCGCGGCCCGGCGGGCGGCGTGAGGAATTTGTAGCTGGCCACGAAGTGCGGCACTGGATCGCAAGCCCGCTCCGTCGGCTGCGCCGCGCCGTCCGTCGTCACCTGCTCGACCGTCACGCCCGCATCGCCGACGAGCGAAAAAACGCCCTGCATCCGCGCCAATCCGTCGATGCGCGGCACCGGCAGCGTCAGCGTCGCGCGAGGTGCTGCGACGAGCGACGGGATCTCAAGCGCGAGCCAGAACTTCGCCGCCGGGCGCTCGCCCGCTTGCAGCGTGATATTCAGTTTGCCGTTCACTACCTCCCACTTCGCGAGTTCATCGCCCGTGACCTGCAGCACCTTCGCATTCGCCGGCAGCGGGATTTGGAAAACCAGCGGCAGGTTTCCGAGCTGCGTCTCGACCGCGAAGCCAAACTCCGCGCGCACCTTTTCCGCGTCGATCGTGTAGATGCCATTCACAAGCGCGAGCGGCTCCAGCGTCTGCGCCGCGTCTCCCGCCCCGCGCCAGCTCAGCTCCAGCACGGGATTCGCCGGCGACAGCGCCGCCGTCACGCTCGTCAGGTCAGCCGTCTTTTTGACCGAGATCGCCTGCGGGCTTTCCACGCGCTGATTCGGCGGCAGGTCGAAAACGAACGTGCCGGCAGCCGCCAACGGCAGCTTGATCCGCACGCGGCTCAGACCCGTTTCGAGCGAAACCGGCTGCGTGAATTCGACCGTGATCTTCCGCTCTCCACGCCCGCGCAAAAGCAGCGCCGTCGGTGCCGCCGTGTTCACGGCAGGTGCCGCCTTTCCCACGACCTGCACCGCCTGAGGGATGCGCTCCGGCATCAGTGCCGCCTCGCCATCCACGCTCACCGAGCCGATGGACGCGCCGCCGAAATCCAGCGGCACCTGCGCCCACTCGTCCGACAGCACCTTCACCGTCAGCACCGCCGTGATCTGCACGACCTTGCCCGTGAGTCCCGCCTGATATCTCGCCTCCGTCAGCGCCGCCCGCCGCGGCGCGGCAGGCGCGGGCGTTTTCTCCGCCGCTCCGTCCCGCAGCAGCGTGTCATACTGTTCCCGCGAAAGGACGACGGCCTTCGGATACTTAGCGAGGATGTCCTTCAGCCTGTCCGCCGGCACCCACACCTCGCGCCGGTCAGGCTCGGCTGTCGGAACGGGCGGCGGTGCAGGTGCGGCCGCAGCTTCCGGGGTCAACGCGAGTGCCAGCATCGCAAACAACCCCACGGTCGCTACGGAAACAGTCAGCTTTCCAAGAATGCTCGCCGCCCGGCAGCCGACACGAGCGCCAACGGCGCGCAAACAAGCTAGCCCAGGGCACCGCCCTGGGTCACTGCCGCAAAAGCATCCCAGCCCTGAAAGGGCGACAGAAGAAATGTGCTGCCCTTTCAGGGCTGGACGCATGACTTGCGAGCCACCCAGGGCGCTGCCCTGGGCTGGCTTGTCGTTGGGCCTTTGGCCCGACGTGGTGCAACGGATTCGCAGGTGCATCACACGGATCCTAGGATGCCGCAGCTTCGCCGCCGGACGGCGCCGCAGGCGGGACCGGCGGCGGGACGGTGGGTGGCGCGGCCTTTGGCGGAGTGGGTTTGCGGGCGAATAGGCTCGCGGCCCGCTCGGGAAGCCCGCGCAGCCATTTCCAAGTGCCGCACACCAGCCACGTGAGTACCGAAAGAAAGACGCCCAGATAGATCGCCTGCCAGAAACCAGCCGCGCGCGGATTCACGGCTCCAGCGAAGATGAGCGCGCCGAGTCCAACGAATGCGAAGTAGGCGAGCCGCGTCTGCCCCGGTCTGCCGAGCAGCCGGACACCGCCGAAGAATGCCAGCAGGCACGCGATGGCCTGAATGGTTGCGGCGTAGGTTTTCCCGCGATACGCGACGCGGATTTCCGATGGCGCGTCGAGGCGACGGAGCGTGACGGCGACGCCTTCCTTTTGAATCTGCGTGTCGAAGCCCGCGGTCTTCACGGGCGGGAGCGGCGGCGGTTCGTCCTGTTCGGCAAATCCTGCGGTCATTGTCGCGGGGCCGACGCGCGGGATGAAAAAACGCATGCCGTGAAAGAGCCTGTCCCAGCCGCGGACGCTGACCTCCTCGCGCATGGAGCCGCCAAATTTCACGTAGCGGAAATCCGACGGGAGCCGGAGCGTCCACTTCGTCTGGAGCACGCCGGTTTCGCTCAGCTTCGGCGGCTGGATGTCGAGCGTGCCGCGCCAGCCGAGCCGCTCGCCCGGCTTCGGGCTGGGCACTTCATAGACGAAGCGCACCGCGAACAGCTCATTGCCGTCCTGCCGCGCCGGCAGCCGGATGAGCAGCTCGTTTTTGTCGGGCCGCTTCGACGGCTGCTGCGGCTCGCCATCGACAAAGGCGTCGCTCAGCAGCTTCGCCGCCTTGCCGGCCTTGGTCGGGAGCTGGACGGAGAAGAACTGCTGCGAGTTGTTTCGCACCCAGTAGATGACCTCGGTCGTCTCCGCCTCGTCCTCGGCGATCACGCTCGTGAGCACCGCGTAGCTGACGATGGCGGACGGCACGTCGAGGTAGAAGTTCTTCGACACGTCGAGCGTGAGCGCGACCGGATGCGCGCTGTATTTGTAGGCGAGAAAGACGCCGTCCCGCTGGAGCTGGCCGTGGAGTTCCTTCGGGTCGATGACTTCGAGGCCTTTCGCGTCGGTCTTGGTGAATTCGAGGTTGCCGTCCTTGATGACCGCGACCTGGCCGGTCTCGCGGAAAAGATTCAGCGGCTTGATTTCGGTGAGCGCGACCTGCGCGACCTGCCCTGGCTTTTGCTCGCCGCGTGCGGTGTCGTGGGAAAGGTGCAGCTCGTATCCGCCGAGCACTTTGTCCTGAAGGACGACGCGCCAGACCACCGCGCCGTTCGGCTGGCCCTGCGCGTCCCTCCCGTCGGTCTTGATGCGCTCCTTGATGTTTGCGCCTTCGATCTGCACGTCGTCGCCGATCGCCTTCGGCATCTCGATGGAGAACTCGTTCACGCCCGCGTATTCCACATTGTAGGCGACCGTCCATGTGCTGCGGATCAAGGCCTCGCGGACCTCGACGAGCGCCAGCACCTCCGCGGAGACGCGAGATTTGCGCAGCTCAAACTGCACCTGCGCAGGCTTCGCTGCGCCGCGGTAGCGGAAGCCGAGCGTGAGCGGCGTCGCTCCCGCGTCCTTGATCGGGATGCCGCCGAGATTGCGGATGTCCTCCTCGCGCAGGTCGCCCTTGTCCACGGTGTTCGCCTTGAGGCTGACGTGGATGGCGAGGCCCACGCGCATCTCGGCGCGCTCGACATTCTGCGGCGCGAAAACGGGCACGCCCACCGCGTCGTCCGGCTTCGCGCGCGGCGCTTCGGCGGTGACGGTGAAGGAAAATTTCCCAATGCGCCGCGTGGCGAATTTCACATTGAGCACCTTCTTTCCCGCCACGTCCTCGACTGTCGCGCGCTCGACCTGCTCACCCGTCGCTTCGGCTTCCGCAAAGCCCGCTGGCAGCTCGATCTGCGTGGAAAAGATGCCCGCCTTTTTCACCGTGTAGTCAAAGCGCGCGGTCAGCTCCTGCATCTCCGGCGTCACGCGGAGGAGCGTCTCGCCCGCGACTTCGACCAGCGGCTTCGCCTCGGAAACGGTGACGCCGCCCGCGTAAGGCAGCCGCAGGTAGCGGTAGCTGCCGACGAGCCCGGCAGCGGGTTTACCGTCCTTTCCGACAGCCACGGCCTGCTGGGTCAGACCTTCGAGCGCGCCGACTTCCACGACGAGTTCGCCATCCGCCGAGACGGAGACCGCGCCGCTCTGCCGCTCGACGCCCTGCGCCTGGATCAGCGGGAGTTTCACCTGCTGCGGCAGCAGCGGCAGCGCCGCCTCCATGCGGATCGCGAGCTGATAGGTGTCCTTTGCCGCCGTGTGCAGATCGACGTGCAGCCGCTGCGCGCCAGCTTCGGGCTTGAGCGTCCACTCCTTGAGATTCTGGCCGTTCACCGCCAGCACCTGCTGGTTTTCCGGGACGAGGATTTCAAAGGCGGTCACGCCTGACCGGAGGATGCGGTAGTTCACCGTCGCGTCTGTCCGCACCGCGCCCGCGCTCAGGCGCACGTCGGTCTGCGCGTCGGCGAAAAGGAGCGCGGTCAGCGCGGTCTCGCCGGTCTTCTTCGTCCACGAGATATTCACCTCCTGAGACGCGCCGAAATAGACGACGAGCTTGGTCGTGCCGTCCGCGTTTTCGACCGCGGAAAATGCCGACGCGGGCGTGATCGTGAACTCCAGACCCTTGTCGGGGATGGTCATCTCGAACTGCGAGACGGACGTGCGCGGGAGCTTCAGCCGGAGCGTGCTGCGGCCGGTCTCGCGCACGACGCGGCCAAAAATCGTGGCCTCGATTTCGTAGCTGCCCTTCGCCGGAAAGAGCACCTCGTAGCCGCCGTCGGCAAAGTTCAGCACGGCGGTGGATTTCGCCTCGGCGATGCTCAGTTCGCCAGTGCCGAGCGCGAGTTTCGACCAGCCTTCCTTCAGCGCCTCGAAGCTGAGTTTCGCCTTGAGCTGCGCGACATCGCCGGTGACCGCGCCCGCGTAGTTCGCCGCCGCGAGCACGCCCTCGACCGGCGGCTCCGTCTTCCTCAGCTTCTCGGGGAGATTGAGCCGGTTCCACATTTCGAGGAATTCGCGATAGGGCAAGAAAACCCCGCGCTCCTCCTTGCCGAAAACGTCCTCCAGTTTCTCAAACGGCACGTAGATCGTCTGCTCCTTGGTGACGGTCTTCGCCGGTTCGGCGGGCTTGATCGCCGCGTCGCTGCCAAAGGCGGCGGCAGCAAGTTCATTGAGGCGCGCCTTGAGCGCATCGGTGCTCGGCGGCGCGGGATCCTGGGCGAAAGCGAGGGACGCGAGCGCGAGCAGCGCGGTGAGCACGAGGCGGGAGGTTTTCATACGCGAATGGGAGGGACGATGGCGCAGCCGCGCGCCGGTGTTGTCAGGAGGGTGCGAATCGTTTGTCAAAGATTTGTCTGCGAAGCAATCGAATCGGACGGGGCACAGCCCGCCTGCGCGCGCCCAACACACGGAGGGATGCGCTCCAGCGCGTCCCTGGCATCCGTGCGAGCCGTGCGAGGCGGCGGGCGCTCACGCCGGGAAGCCACCGCCCCGCCGTCTTCGCCCGCGCCGCAGGTCACGGACGCCCGGGAGCGCGTCCCTCCGGGTTGGATGCTCCGCCGGCGCGCAGCTTGATGAGTTGGTTCTGCGTGGTGACGTAGAGCGCGCCGTTGGCGGCGGTGGCGGTGGCGCTGATCGGCGATTTGCCCTCGATATGCGCGAGGACTTTCAGCTCCTTGCCAGCAGCAAAGATCCAGAAATCACCTTTGCGCGTTCCGATGAAAATCTTGCCGTCGGCGAGCATCGGCGAGGCCCAGACTTCGCCGCGGAGATCCTGTTTCCAAAACTCCGCGCCGGACTCGGCGTCGAGGCAGTGGAGGCCGCGGGTGTCGGCGATGTAGAGGAGGCCGTCGCGAATGGCGGGTGTGGTCATGACGTGACGGTCGAGTGGCGCGCTCCATACCTGCGCGCTGCTTGTGGCGTCGCCGGCCTTGGTGGCGTCGATGCACTTCATCCACGCCTCGTTTTTGCCCCACCAGATGTCGCCTCCGCCGGCGACGTAGATGCGGTTCTTGTAGAAAACGGGCATGCCGTAGATGTCGCTCGGGCTTTCCTGCTTGTTGCCGGTGAAGCGGTGCACGTCCGTCTTCGGCGCGCTCGGATCGATGTCGAAAAACCAGACCTTTTTCAGCTTGAGCACCTCGCCGGCAGGCGGGCTCTGTGTGACGGGCTCGAAGGCGCGCACGATGCCGTCGCCGCCCGCGAAGAAGATGAGCGGCTTCCCATTCACCTCGGCAAAGGACGGCGAGGACCAGGTCGCGTGGAAAATGTTGTCGCCGATCTTCTCGTCGTCCTGCGCGACGAGGCGGCCCGTCTTTTTCTCGAGGACGATGAGGCTCGGCGCGTCGGGCCGGCGGACGACGCGATGGGTGTTGTCCACGCCGTTGCCGGTGTTCACGTAGAGAAAGTCGCCGTGGATGAGGATGGATGCGTGCGCGCCGTCGTGCGGCCATGTGCCGGACTGCGCGGGCATGTCATAGAGCCAGATGATGTCGGCATCGGCCGGACCGGGCGGCGGGAGCGGCGCGAAAGTGGCCACGGGCACCGGCTTGAAATCCGGCGGCGGCGCGGGGAACTGCCTCATGTGCGCCGCTTCATCCATGAAGGGGCCGTCGTTGCCATTCGCCATGCCGGCGACATCGAGGCAGACGACCTCGCCGCGGTTGGTGAGCGTGTAGGCGCGATTCCCCTCCACCGTCACCGGCGATGCGAGGCCGGTCTTCGGCCAGTCGAAGTACTGATCCTCCGTGCGCTTCGGGACGACGAGCTGCCAGAGCAAATGGCCGTCTTTTTCATCGAGGCAGAGGAGCACGCCGGAGTCGGCGGTGATCTGGGGGTCGCGCGGTGTCTCATTGTTCGTCCCGATGAAAACGCGCCCGTCCGCGACGATCGGCGTGCCGTGCGACTGCGTGCCGAGCGGGGCGATCCACTCGACGTTTTTCTTCGTCGCGAGGTCAAAGGTGTCCGGCAGCCCGCGCTCGTCCGAGACCATGTTGCGCGTGTCCC
>JAYTML010000361.1:0-2504 GCA_043728655.1 Chthoniobacter sp.
TCCTCCGCATGGGCGGCGGCGGCGGCGGCGAGCGTGGCGAGCAGGAGGAGGGAACGCATCAACATGCGCGCACCCTACCGGCGAGGCAGTGCGGCAACAAGACTTCGGCGACTCACGGCATCCGCAGAATCAGCCTCACCGCATCGAGCCGGAGGTGCGCGGCGGCGAGCGCGGCGGTGAGGTCCGTCTGCTGCTGCTCGGTGGCGGCGATTTCGGCAGGGCGCACATGGTCATTGATCTCCGCGAGATCGCGGAGCCGCTGGAGTTCGTGGCCAAACCGCCCGCTCATCCTCTCCGTGGACGCCCCGACGATCTTCTCAAGCCGCTCGGCGGCTAGCAGCCGGGTCTTTTCGAGCATCGCGGGGAGGAGCTTCTTTCGCACGGCACCGCGGTCGAGCAGGCGGAAGACGTCTCCTTTCTCCATATTCGCGGCTCTCACCTCCGCGTCGTCGCTGAGATCCGCCAGCGCGTGATCCACCACCACGCGCACCGGCGTCATCGGCAGAAACCGGTCCACATGCAGCGCCGCGGGAGCCACGCATTCGGCCACGAAGCACGCCTCCAGCAGGATCGTCTCGCGCCCGCCATCGCGCCACACGGCGAAGGAGGAGTTGCCCGCTTCGCTGCCGAGCAGCCCGTCGAGCGCGCCGCGGATGAGCGGGTGATCCCAGGTGAGAAAGCCCAGATCCTCGCGGCTCAGCGCGCGGGTGCGGTCAAAGGTCATGGACTGGCCTTCGGCGGAAAGCGAAGGCAGCGCGTCCGTGCTCAGCGCATCCGGCCGGAAAAGATAGGTGCGGCTGCCCAGCTCCTCGATGTGCATGCCGATCTGCTCGAAAAGGCGGAGCGCGAACGGCTCGAGAGAGCCATCGCGATCGAGCGCCCGGATTCCCTCGATGGTCGCAGCCGCGCGCTCCACCCGGCAGGAGTTCAGCTCCAGCAGACGGTCGTGCCCGCGCTCGAGTTTCTTCACCACACCCGCGCGGCATTCCTTCGATTTCTTAATGAAGGCGGTCAGCTTGCGCGCGTCGGATTTCTCCAGCAGCCGCGCCAGCTCCGCGCCCAGCGTCCGCACGATCTCCGCCGCGCCGTGCAGATTGTGTTCAAAGGCGTCGAGCCCCTCGTGATACCAGCGCGCCAGCACCTCGCCCGCGGTGCCGGCGAGAAACGGGACGTGGATTTTGATCAGGTCCGTCTGCCCGATGCGGTCGAGCCGCCCGATGCGCTGCTCCACGAGTTCCGGGTTTTCCGGCAGGTCGAAAAGCACGAGGTGATGCGCGAACTGGAAATTCCGCCCCTCGCTCCCGATCTCTGAGCAGACCAGGATCCGCGCGCCGTCCGCCTCCGAGAAATACGCCGCATTGCGATCCCGCTGGAGCAGCGTCAGCCCCTCGTGAAAGACCGCGCACTTCACATTGATCACGCGCAGGAGCCCCGCGCTCACTTGCTCCGCGAGCGCCCGCGTTTTGCAAATGAGCAGGACTTTCTCCCCGCCCAGCTCCTTCAGCAGCTCGACCAGCCACTTCACCTTCACGTCGTCCTCGTCCACGCCTTTGAGAGGCACGAGCCGCGCCTGGCGCTGCGGGAATCCCGACAGCGCCGCGCGCGTATTGCGAAACATCACGCGCCCCGTGCCGAACGCGTCCAGCAGGTCGGCGACGAGCAGCTCGCGGGCGCCGGCGTCGCCCGCATCCAAGGCGTCGCACCGCGCCCGGATGCGCGGGGATTTCGCTGCGAAAAGCGACGCCTCGGCCTTGCTCAGCGGTTTCCCCGCGAGCAGACGATCCACGGCTTTCGCCACCTCCTCGTAATGCTCCGCCTCCGCGAGAAACTCCCCGAGGTTCGCGTAGCGATCCGGATCAAGCAGCCGCAGCCGCGCGAAATGTCCCTCCACGCCGAGTTGCTGCGGCGTCGCCGTGAGCAGCAGCAGTCCGGGTGTCGCCGCCGCCAGCGCGGCCACGAGCTGATACTGCGCGCTCGGCTCCGCCGCGCTCCATTCCAGGTGGTGCGCCTCATCCACCACCAGCAGATCCCACCCCGCCGCCAGCACCTGCGCCGCGCGCCCGCGGTTTTGCGCCAGCAGGTCCACGCTGCAAATCACCAGCTGGCTGTCGAGGAATGGATTCTCCTCCGCATCCAGCTTCTCGATCGCCGCGCACCGCTCCTCGTCAAAGATGCTGAAGAGCAGATTGAACCTCCGCAGCAGCTCCACGAACCACTGGTGAATGAGCGGCTCCGGCACAAGGATCAGCACACGCTCCGCGCGCCCCGTGAGATGCAGCCGGTGCAGGATCAGCCCCGCCTCGATCGTCTTCCCCAGCCCGACCTCGTCCGCCAGCAGCACCCGCGGCGCGAGGCGGCTCGTGACCTCGTCCGAAATGAACATCTGATGCGGAATCAGCGACACGCGTCCGCCGACAAAACCGCGCACCGGCGACTTCCGCGCCGAGCACCGCCGCTCCAGCGCCTCCAGCCGCAGATCGAAATCCCGCAGATCATCCACCTGC
>JAYTML010000362.1:0-6921 GCA_043728655.1 Chthoniobacter sp.
CTGATGACCAGAATGTTCTCCGGCTTGATGTCGCCGTGGACGAGATCGAGCTGGAGCAGGTGCGCGCTCGCGGCGATCAGGAAGCGTCCGAGTTCCACCGCCTCATCGACCGAAAGCCGCCGGGACGCGAGCAGTGTCCTGAGGCTCGGGGCCTCGACGAACTCCATGACGTAGTAGCGCGCGGTCGCTTTCTCGGGCACGAAGGCGTCCACGAGAAACTCCGCGTGCAGGCGCGTGGCGTTCCACGTTTCCTTCACGAAAAGATTGAGCACGGGCTCGCTGTCCCGCGCTTCGAGCGGCGCGAACTTCATGGTCCAGCGCTGCCCGTCCTTCGTGGCGAGCCAGACGCGGTCGCTGTGCTGGAAAGGGCGGACCAGTTCGTAGCCGTCGATGACGTCGCCTTTGCGGAGCGCGTCGGGAATCAGGAGAGGGAGCTGGCTCACGGCGCGCAGCCTACCAGTCTCTGCGATGTCGATCACGATCGCGCTGATGTCGTCCAGCGTCTCCTCGGTGGCCTGCTGGCGAGCATGCTGGACGATGGCGCGCGCGGCGGAGCGATGGGCGAGCCGCTTCGCGAGATCGTCGTCGTTCAGGACATTCGAGACGCCGTCCGAGCAGAGGAAAGCGATGTCGCCGTCGCGCAGCTCGGTCTCGAAGCAGTGGGGCTCGACCTCCGGCGCGAGACCGATGGCGCGCTGGAGCACATGCGAAAAGGCGCGGTCATTGATGACGTGATCGTGCGAGAGCTGCGAGAGGCGGCCGTCGCGGGAAAGATAGACGCGGGAGTCGCCGACATTGAGGCCAAAGAGCCGGTTGCCCTCGATCACGGCGACGGAGAGCGTGGAGATCATCTCCGGGGCGGAGTGACGTGCGAGCGATTCGTGATGGAGCGTGTGATTGATGATCCTGGTGAATTCCGAGAGCGCCTTTTGCGGACTCCAGCTCTCGGGGCGGACGGCGTAATTGCTCATCAGCGACTGCACGATCCGAGCGGACGCCTCGCGCGCATCGCGCGCCGCACCCGCTCCGTCGGCGAGGACGGCGATCACGGTTTCGTCCCACGCCTTGAAGGCGAAGGAGTCCTCCGATTCCGCGCTGTCGCTCTTTGGCAGTCCATAGCTGGTGAGGGAGACTTTCAAAATGGAAGGGATCAGATCCGCGCAGCCGCGACGGCGCCCCAGGTCGTGCGCCAGCGGGTTTTCACAAGGTTCAGGCCGACGAGCGCGAAAATGCAGAGGCTCGCAAAGACGAGCAGACCGTTGAGGTAGCTGCCGAAGTGCTGCTTGCTCAGGCCCATCATGTTCGCCAGCAGGAAGCCGCCGATGCCGCCGCCGCAGCCGACGAGGCCGGTCATCACGCCGAGTTCCTTGCCAAAGCGCTGCGGCAGGAGCTGGAAGACGGAGCCATTGCCCATCCCGAACGCGCCGCATGCGATGAAGAACGCCGCGACATTGAGCCAGAGATTGTTCACGAGTCCGCCGAGCACGAGCGCGACGCACGCCACGGTGTAATAGACATGCAGCGAGCGGATGCCACCGATGCGGTCCGAGATCGCGCCTCCGACCGGCCGGCCAAGCGCGCCGATCGCCGTGCAGAGCGCCACGAGGTCGCCAGCGTGCGCCGGCGTGAGGCCGAAGCGGTCCTTGAAATACATGCCGAGCGAGTAGGCCAGGCCGACAAAGCCGCCGAACGTGACCGTGTAGAAGAAGCAGAACCAGTGGACGTCCCGGTCGCGAAACATGCGGAAGTAGTCGCGAAGTTTTTTCGGCGAGGCCGGGTTCGGCGGCTCCTTTGAAAAGATGATGTAAATCGCGAGGACGAAGAACGCCGGGATCAGCGCCAGTCCGAACACCGCCTCCCAGCCGTAGGCCGCCGCCAGACGCGGTGCGAGCAGCGAGTCGATAACCACACCGATGTTTCCCGCACCCGCGAGGCCCATCACCAGGCCCTGCATATTCGGCGGATACCAGCGTCCGGCCTGGGGAATCGCCACCGCGAAACTGGCGCCCGCCACGCCCAGCACCATGCCCATCAGCAGCGTCGCCTCGTAGTTCTTCAAACCGAACACCCAGGCTGTCGCCAGTCCCGTCATCACCACGAGCTGGGCGATGATCCCGGTGCGCTTCGCCCCGATGCGATCCACCAGCAGTCCCAGCGCGAGCCGGAAGAGGCCGCCAAAGAGGATCGGCACGGAGACCATGAAGAAGCGCTGCTGCGCGCTGAGATTCAGCGACTCCGGGGCGGCGATCTGATTGGCCAGGACGCCGAGGAGCGTCCAGACCATGAAGCTGTAGTCGAAGTAGAGGAACGCCGTGACGAGCGTCGGGAAGTGTCCGGATTTTTTGAGCGTGGAGAGGTTCAAGGGATGAAACGGATGTTTGGTTTTGCGCACCGCGAACGGGATTCGCTGTGTCGCCGCGCTCTTTAGCTCCGCGCGTGCCAACCATCCCGGCTCCGGCAGCTCATTTGGCTCATCATTCTAATAGACGCAATGAATGGCATTCATTCACACGGGAGAAGGTTGAGCTTAGGTGGTTTGCGATGGGGCGACACGCGCCTGAACGGGCCGGCACGGACGCTCATTCTTCGCCCGCTACCCGACCGCCGCTCCGCGAATGGGTGGCGGCACACAGGCTGGAGCTGTCTCCTTTTGCGCAAGATGGACAAGGCAGGCCCCCCCTCCAACGGCCTCCGTACAGCGTGCGGCCCGCTCTCTTTCGGGAGCGGGCCGCGTCCTGTCCCAACAGGAAGCCGCCTAGAATTCGATGGTCGCCTGGACGTAGCCGAAGTCGGCGTCGTCGTGCGCGCCGGTGTCCTTCAGGTAACTCCCCGCGAAGAAGTGGCTGTAGCCGGCGACCAGTGCGAGCTGCTTCATCGGTTTGTAGGTCACCGTGAGGTCGATCTCGGAGCCTGCGAACTTGTCAGCGTTGCGGCTCACGGCGTTGATCGGGCGCACGGCGGTCGTGCCGTTTGCGCGGTAGCAGGCGTCCTCATTCGTCGCCAGCCAGAAGGCGTGGTAGTCGAGCTGCGCGGTGAGTTTCCTTGTGGGTGAAACCTTCACGCTGATCGCCGGGTTGTGCATGTTCTGCCAGGAGAAGACGTCCATGAAGCCGTAGAATTTGTGGTTCGTCGGGAAGAGGTTCTGGAACGTCCCGATGTCGGTGTCGCCCGGCCGGTTGTCGCCCGTGGCGAAGTTGTATTCGACGCCGATCCGCGGCGTCCACGGCGCCTCGAAAGTGTAGCCGAGGCCCGCGTGCACGGCGGCAGCGGTGAGATCGAGGCCGCGCACCTCTCCCGTCTGAAAGGCAAACTCGCCGTCGTAGTCGAAGCCGAGCGGCTTGGGAGCGGGCGGCGGCGGCGCTGATTTTCCGTCAGCGACGGACTTGCCATCGGGAGCGGGCGCCGGCGCGTGATAGAACGCGCCCGGCTTCGACTTCACGCGGAAGCCGAGCGTCACAAAGTTCGTATCGCCGATCGCTGCGGGCTGGTACTTCGGCCCCGTCTCCTCGTGGAGATGGAAGGCGTATAGGTCCGTCGTTTGAAACGGCAGCGCCGTGGTGCTGAAGTAGAGCCCGCTGAAAACCTGCCCGCGCTCCGTCTCGTTGCCATCGCCGAAGTCGGACTGGTTGTATTTCCCGCGAGTCGGAATCACGACGGTGGAGGCAAAGCCGTCGAGCCACCATTTCGGCTGCTCTATGCGTAGCTTCACCGCGTCGAAAGTGCGGCCGATATTGTTCCAATCGAACGAGCCCACGAGGCGTTCGTCGCCATACGACAGGAGCTGCCGCCCGATCTTCACGCCGAGCGGGAACTTCCTGTAGTTCGCAAACTCCACATAGCCCTGGCGCAGGTCAAAGGCGTCGTCGCCCTCCGCGCCGAGCACGCCGGGGAAGTCCGCGCGGTCGGAATTGATCTCACGCGAGTCCTGGCCCTGCGCGTAGATCGCGAGCCAGTCGATCGGTTTCACCATCAGCCCGATGCGGAACCTCTGCAGGAGCCAGTTGTCGTCGGTCAGCACGTTGACCGCGTCGTTGAAGTCGAAGTTGTTATCGCGAATCTCCCAGCGCAGCCGCTCCTGCACGTCGAAGGTGAGCAGGCCGCCGGCGAAGCTGAGCGGATTGGCGGGCGGAGCCTTTGCGGGCGGGGCTGGAGCGACGGCTGTCGTCTCTCCGGCGTGTGATGGCGCGGACATGCCGGCGAGGAGGGCGGCCGCGAATAGCGCTCCGCATTTCAAGGCGCGACGGTGTGTGTGTCTGGTCATTGGGTGGTCGGTTTGGAGATGCTCCTCCGGTGTGGTGGTGTTGGTGGGTTTCACTGGCCCGTGAGCATCAGGGCCAGTGGGTGTCAGATGCCTGGGGAAAGGGTTCATGGAGTTTTCGCTTCGAGCGGAAGTGTGCCTCCGTGCGGCGGTGTGAGGCTTTGACCTGCATCAAGGCTGCCCGCCTTCGGAGCGGTCGCGGGCCGGCGGTGCGCATGGATTTCGAGAAACTCGATGAGCCGCTCGCGGAGCGCGTAGTAGTCCGGATGCTCCATCACCGCCTTGCGCTCACGCGGTCGCGGAAAATTCACTTCGATCACGTCGCCGATGCCGGCCTCGGGTCCATCGGTCATGCAAAGGATCCGGTCGCTCAGAAACAGCGCCTCATCCACATCGTGCGTCACCATCATGGCGGTGATTCTTTCGCGCCGCCAAAGCTGGATGAGCACCTCCTGCAGCTCATAACGCGTGAGCGAATCGAGCATCCCAAATGGTTCGTCGAGCAGCAGCATCTTCGGCGCGAGCGCGAAGGCCCGGGCGATGCCCACCCGCTGGCGCATGCCTTGGGAAAGCTCGGCCGGGCGCTTGTGCATCGAGTCGGCGAGTCCGACGAGCGTCAGATAGTACTCGGCGATCTGCGCGCGATCGGTCTTGTCGGCGGTGTAAAAGACCTGGTTCACGCCGAGCATCACGTTCTCAAAAGCCGTCATCCACGGCAGCAGCGACGGCGACTGAAAGACGACGCCTCGGTCCGGGCCGGGGCCGGTGAGTTCCTTGCCCGCGAGGATAATTCCGCCGCTGGTGATCGGCGTGAGACCCGCTGCCATCATCAGCATTGTCGATTTTCCACAGCCGGAATGCCCGATGACCGTGACGAATTCGCCTTTGTGAAACTTGAAGTTGAGATCCTTCACGATCACCGCCTCGCCCTTTGGCGACGGGTAGCTCTTCGTGAGCTGAGTGAGTTCGAGATAGGCGGCGTCGCTCATAGGTTGATCTCCACGGTTTCGGTTTTCAGCTCGGAGCGCCGGCGCACGCGACGCCGCGTGCCGAATGGCGCGCGCGGCTGGTCGAGATCCTCCGGCAGCACGTCGGGCAGGATGAGCTTCTTTTTCACCGCCGCCTTGTTCTTGTGCGCCGACTTGAGCAGGTACTCGATGATCTCATTGCGCGCGTGTTTGAAGTCGGCGTTGTGGTTGATCTCCGTGCGCACCCGCGGGCGCGGGATCGTGATCGGGATCGAAGGCCCGAGCGTTGCGCGCGGCCCATGCGTCAGCGGGATCACGCGGTCGGCGAGCAGGATCGCCTCATCGGGATCATTCGTGATGAGCACGATCGTCTTGTCGTCCTGCCGCCGGATACTTGTGATCTCGTCCTGCAAATTGGCGCGCGTCAGTGCGTCGAGCGCGCTCAGCGGCTCGTCGAGCAGCAGCACCTGCGGCTCCATCGCGAGCGTGCGCGCCACCGCCACGCGCTGGCGCATGCCGCCGGAAAGCTCCCGCGGCAGCTTGTTCCGCGCGGGCGTGAGATTCACCATCCCGACATATCGCTCCGTGTGGATCCGCCGCGCCTCCGCGCTCCACTGCGGGAAGACCTGATCCACCGCGAGCGCTATGTTTTCAAACACCGTGAGCCACGGGAGCAGACTGTAGTTTTGGAAAACGAGCCCGCGCTCCGGCCCCGGCCCGGTCACGGGTTTGCCGTCAAAGCTCACGCTGCCCTTGTCGGGAAACGCGAGCCCGCTGAGCAGGTTTACCAGCGTCGTCTTTCCCGCACCCGAGAAGCCGACGATGGCGACGAACTCCCCGCGTTCGACCTCGAGGTTGATGTCCGCCAGCACCTCCGTCCGATCCCAGGCCGGCCCGTAGCCTTTGTCCACGCGTGATATTTCGAGAAATGCCATGCGTCAGACCGATTTGAACCTTGCCTCGACGAGGGACATCAGGCGGTCGAGGACCAGGCCGACGATGCCGATGGTGAGGATGCACAGGATGATGCGCGAGTAGCTGCCCGCGTTGTATTCCTGCCACAGGAAGCCGCCGACGCCGGGCCGGCCGGTGAGCATTTCCACGGCGACGATCACCAGCCACGCGATGCCGAGTGAGAGGCGGAAGCCGGTGAACATGTAGGGCAGCGTCGCGGGCAGGAGTACCTTGAAGAGCGTCTTGGCGCGGGAGAGTTTCAGCACGCGGGCGACGTTCAGATAATCCTGCGGCACCGCGCGCACTCCGACGGCGGTGTTCATCACCGTGGGCCACATGGCGCAGATCGCGATCGTGAAAAGCGCTGCGGCGTCCGACGCGCCAAAGGCCGTCTTGCCGGAGCCGTCGAGCAGTTTCACCGAGCTGAAGAGCACCAGCCCGAGCGGAAACCACGCGAGCGGCGAGACCGGCCGCAGCACCTGGATGATCGGGTCCACGGCCTTTGCGAAGGTCTTCGACAGCCCGAGGCAGAAGCCCAGCGGCGTGCCGAGCACCAGCGCGATGATATAGCCCTGCGTGACCAGCACGAGCGAGAGCATGGTGAATGCGAGGATGCCCTGGTCGAGTTCGCCGCGTTTCGCAAAGGGCGCGGCGATGTAGAGCTTGCTCGCCTTCCACGCCTCCGTCGGCGTGGGCAGATCGGGCGAAACCCCTACCTTCACCGTCTTCGTCACCGGATCG
>JAYTML010000363.1:0-4292 GCA_043728655.1 Chthoniobacter sp.
CTCATGTGCGCCGGGTCGTGGTAGTCGGCGAAAGAGAAAGTGTGAAAAGTATCGAGCCAGCCGTGGTCGGCATGGCCGCGGGCGGCGGACGGGCGCAGGGTGATCATGGCGGAAAGCGTAGCGCGGCTTTGGCAAAGCGGAAGCGAGCGCCGCAGGTGGAAATGAAAGCGCCGCCGGAGTGCCGGCGGCGCAATCAAAAATCCCGCAATCGAAAATCGAAAATTCTCAGTAGGCCGCCTGCGCGCCTTTGAGATTCTTCTTCTGAATCCAGGGCATGAGCGAGCGGAGCTTGGCGCCGGTCTTTTCGATCGGGTGCTTTTCGCCGGCCTTGAGGAGGGCGTTGTACTTCTTGTAGCCGCCTTTGTATTCGTTGACCCAGTCCTTGGCGAACTTGCCGCTCTGGATGTCCTTGAGCGCCGCTTTCATGCGCTTCTTCACGCCGGCGTCGATGATCTTCGGGCCGACGCTCACGTCGCCCCACTTGGCGGTCTCGGAGATCGAGAAACGCATGCCGGCGATGCCCGCTTCGTTCATCAGATCGACGATGAGCTTCAGCTCATGGAGGCACTCGAAGTAGGCCATCTCGGGCGCGTAGCCCGCCTCGGTCAGCACCTCGAAACCCGCCTGCACCAGCGCGCTCGCGCCGCCGCAGAGGACGGTCTGCTCGCCGAAAAGATCGGTCTCGGTTTCCTCCTTGAATGTCGTCTCTATGACGCCGCCGCGTGTGCCGCCGATGCCTTTGGCCCAGGCGAGCGCGACCTTCTTGGCCTTCTTGCTGGGGTTTTGATAGATGGCGATGAGGGTGGGCACGCCTTTGCCCTCGGTGTACTGGCGGCGGACGATGTGGCCGGGGCCTTTCGGCGCGACCATGATGACGTCCACGTCCGCGGGCGGGACGAGCGTTTTGAAATGAATGGAGAAGCCGTGGCTGAAGACGAGGGTCTTGCCCTTCGCGAGGTTCGGGCGGATGTCCTTTTCAAATGCCGCGGGCTGTTTCGTGTCGGGGATGGCGACGAAGATCACGTCCGCCTGTTTCACCGCGTCGCCGGTGTCGAAAACCTGGAATCCTTTTTCCGCTGCGACGGCGCGCGACTTGGAGCCGGGGTAGAGGCCGATGATGACTTTGACGCCGGATTCCTTGAGGTTCAGCGCGTGGGCGTGGCCCTGGGAGCCAAAGCCGAGCACGGCGCAGGTTTTGCCTTTGAGAACGGAGAGATCAGCGTCTTTGTCGGTATAAACTTTCATGTAGGTGGGTGTGGAGAGGGTGAATCAGTGCGACTTCCGGGCGAGGGCGACGCGGCCGGTGCGGGTGAGTTCGGTGATGCCAAACTTGCCCATGAGCATGAGAAACTTGTCGATCTTCGACTCGTTGCCGGTGATCTCGATGGCGAGGTTGTTGATCTGCACGTCGATGATCTTTGCGCGGAAGATGTCGCCGATCTGCATGACTTCGGCGCGGGTCTCGGAGTTCACGCTCACGCGCATGAGGACGAGTTCGCGCTCGACGACCTGGTCGTCGTGGAAGTCCTCGATCTTGATGACGTCGATGAGCTTGTTGAGCTGCTTGGTGACCTGCTCGAGCGTGGTGTCGTCGCCTTTGACCACGATGGTCATGCGCGAGGTGGCGGGATCGAGCGTCGGCCCGACATTGAGCGAATCGATATTGAAACCGCGTCCGCTGAACATGCCGGCGATGCGCGTGAGCACGCCGAATTTGTTTTCGACGAGGACAGAAATGGTGTGGCGCATGGAGAAAGGGCGCGGAGTCTCGGCGGGCAAAATGGGAGAGTCAAACCGAAAGTGCCCGCTGCGCGCCGGGGGGCCAGCGGGAGGCGCGGAGGGCCGTGAAAGTCTGGAATCCGCCGGTCAAAAGCGGCGCCAACCGGCCGCGGCAAGACGCGCATGAAACGTCTTCCTCCGGCAGGATCCCGACTCGCGGAAACGGGATCGCCATCCATGACGCTTGAATCTACTGCCAGCGGAATGCGGTTTTCCAAACCGCGTCCGCGTCCAAATCCTCGCTTCGTGCGCGATGAAAAACTTGTGGTGCGGATGGGGGTTTTGTGCACAAGTGCGAGCGCGTCCGAGGCCGAAATTCCAAGGAACGCCCCCCCCCGCCGATTACGGATACCCTCCGTTTTCAAATCAGAACAACGCCCCCACCCCAGCCGACCTTTATGCGCCGAATCCTGACCGTTGCTGCCGCCATCCTGCTCGCGGTTACATCGTTACCCGAAGTCCACGCCCAGAATACGGCGACCACGATACTCCCCGCCGATGCGGCCGTCCCCAGCCAGACCGCGGTGACGATTCGCCCGACCACCAGTGTGACCGGTGCACCGGGTTGGTCGGCCACCGTCGTGATGCAGTTTCCTTACAGCGGCACGAACATCTCGGCGTGGGGCACGCCGATGCGCCAGGGCAGCGCGATCACGCTGGATTTCACCGCCGTGAAACCGCTGACGGCGAATACGCTGCCGTCCACTGTAACCCGCGAGGCGAGCCTCGGCGCGCTGGATCCCGGAACGTACACCTTCACGGTCACGACACGCGGACTGACCTTGGCGAACAGCACCTTCACGATCGGGAGTGCGCTGCCGGTGGTGCAAAACGTGACGCTCGCGGTGAACACGGCCAATACGAGCGATGTCCGGGCTGCGGTGCATGTCGATTTCGGGGGCTACTACTCGGTGCGAAGCCAGTCACCGGTCACGAAGGATGCGACCGGCCGCTTTGTGCTCGACGCGACTGTTGACCCGGTGGCCGTGCCGCAGGCGGCCCCGATGCCGGCGTTTCCAAAGTTTGATTTTCTCTACGCCCTGGGCGCCGTGAATCCCGGAACGTACGCGGTCGTCTTTCGGATGAACGGCACCACGTTCAAAGAGGCGACTTTCACCATCAACCCGCCGCCTCCGCCAACGATCCATCTGCTCAGCCTGCAGGCGGGCGTCCCGGTCCCCGGTGGTCCCGCCCGGGCCGTGGCGCAGGTGAGCGTGCCGTCCACGTCGCCGCCGCTCGTATGGACCGGATCGGTGAGCGAGGGGGCCAATGTTTTTTCCGGCGCGGTGAGTTTTGACACAGCCGCGGCTGCGCCGGCCGCCGGCACGATCAGCACGATGCGCACGGAGACACACGAGTTTCCCTTGGGCACGCTGCCAGCGGGGAGCTACGGGTTTGTCCTCAGATCCGGCACCGTGGCGCTGGGGCAGGTTCCGTTTCAGGTGGCGCCGACGCCCGCGACTGATCCCCGGCTGGTGAGCATGGGCGTCCAGGTCGCGGCCACCGGCCGTTTCGGGATCGTGACGCTGGCGGTGCCGGCGACACAGCCCGCCGTCGCCTGGGGGCAGATCGTGCGCGACGGTTTGGCCCTCACTGCCGACGCCAGCTACTCCACCACAGTGCCGCCCGCGAGCGCTGCCGGCACGCTGGAGCGCATGGAAACTTTCAGCTACCCGCTGACGGCTACTGAGCCGGGGACATACGCATTTGTTTTCAAATTTGCCAGCCGTGAACTCGCTCGCCGGCCTTTCGTGATCAGTGCGCCTCCGCCTCCACCGCAGCCGTCGCTGGCCTTTGCCGAAGCCCGCATGAACACCGCAGCCGGCGGCTATGTGCTGGAAGTCGGCATCCTCGTGCCTCAAGCCGGCAGGACGATCACCAACTGGGGCGCGCTCTCCGCAGACGGGCGGACTTTCCGCGCGTCCATGACGACGGGCGATGTGGTGGTGACGCCTCCAGTCGCAGGGGAGGAAATGGCGGGCGACCCAGTGTTTCAGAGCCAGGGATTCGTCGTCGCCGCAGGCGATCCGACGCCCGGAGGCGTGGTCCCGATCATGGTGGCCCGCCACACGTACCCGCTCCCAGCTATTGAGCCCGGCGAATGCGCCTTTGAGGCCACCGTGGATGGAAAGCCGGCCGGGAAGCGCAATTTCGTAATCGCGCCCCTGCCCCCGCCGCCGCTCCCGGTCGTGGGAGCGATGGAGATTTCCAAGACAGCCGCCGGCATTTGGAACGCCAAGGTCACCGTCATCCTGCCCAAACCCGATCAGCTCGTGGCCGATTGGGGCAGCGTCACCGCCACCGGCAACTCCCTCAGCGCCGGCATCACCATTGGCACCGCAGTCGTTCCTGCTGGCGCGGATCCGGTCTCCACCGTCGCTCCGGACATCGCCGCCAATGGAGGCGCTGTCCTCCCTGCCCCGCGCCCGGTTTTCACCCACTCCTATGACCTGGGGACGCTGGCTGACGGCGATTACTCATTCGCCCTGCGGCTCGGGGACAAGCAGCTCGCC
>JAYTML010000364.1:0-1781 GCA_043728655.1 Chthoniobacter sp.
GCAATCCTCTCAAACGGCTTGAACGTGAACTTTCCGTGATCGTTCAAAAACACGCCGCTCTGAAACTCATTCGCCTCATAGCGCTCCGCGTTCTTCAGCTTCTCGTCCGAGTACACGTCCGAGAGACTCGCCACCGCAAACGCGTGGAAGGTCGGGAACTTGTCCTTGATGAACGGCATCGCCGTGGACGAGCAGCTCCGCCCGCGCTCCGGCAGCAGATTCTCCCCCTCACGCTTCACCTCCACGATGTTCCATTTCCCCGTGCCGTCGAAATCCGCGTAATACGCGAGCTGCGGATGATCCGGCACAGGCTGCTTGTATTTCGTATTCATCCCGAGATTTCCCGCGATCAGGTCGAGCTGCCCGTCCCCGTTCACGTCAGCCGTCGTCACGCTGTTCCACCAGCCCTTCACCGGCGCCAGCCCGGCCTCGTCCGTCTTCTCCGCGAGCTTTCCCTGCACATTTTGGAAAAGCCGGATCGGTCCGTACTCGGTCGCCACCAGCAGGTCCGGCCATCCGTCGCCCGACACATCCGACCACACCGCCGAAGTCACCAGCCCGGCCTTTGCCAGCCCCGGCACGCTGTCGGTCACATCGGTGAATTTCACCACTCCGTTCGCCGATTCATTGTGCAACAGCCGGCTCCGGCCCGAGTGCGGCCAGTCCCCCGGCACGCAGCGCGAGCCCACGAAAAGATCGACCCGCCCGTCGCGGTCGTAATCCACCGCGCACACCGCGCTCGAGAATTCATGCGCCTCCGGCAGCGCGCCCTCCGGCGCCGCCGTGAAATTTCCCTTCCCGTCATTGAGGTAAAGCCAGTCGCGCATCTCCTTCGCGCCCTTCTCGTATTCGCCGCTGCCGGTCGCCACGAAAAGATCCAGCGCCCCGTCGCCGTTCGCATCGAAAAAGACCGCCCCCATCGCCTCGCTGTCCTTGGCCTTCCGGAAATCCTCCACCCATTTCGCCACGTACTTGCCCTTCCCGTCGTTCACGCGGAGCTGTCCGAGTTCGCCCTTCGTTCCGCCGAAGTAAAAATCGTCCAGCCCGTCGCCATTCACGTCGCCCCATGCCAGACACGGCCCGAGCTGAGACACCGAGTGCGGCAGCAGCGTCTGCTTGGCAAAATCGCCCTCCCAGCCCGTGTCCTTCACCTTCACGCCTTTCAGCGCATCGCTTTTCGCAAACATCGCCTCGCGCTGCGGCGCCGCCTTCACCGGCTCCCCGCCGCCCGCGGGCTGCGTGATCGTGTAGAGCATCCCCGCCGCCAGCCCTTTGAATTTCTGCTCGCCGCCGCCAGGCCAGCGCACCGTCAGCTCGTCGATCTTCGCATCCGCGCCGAGTCCGAAATGCACGAGCGCCTCATTGCATGAAAGGTAGCCCGTCTGCGGCTGGAGCTGCCGCATCTGCGGGCCGGACGCCGCACGCACCGTCACCGTCGCGCCCAGTCCCTGCGTATTCGCCTTCGTCCCCACGAGCCGGATCAGCACGCGGTTCCCTCCCTGCGCATCGTTCCGGTAGATGCAGTTCGGCTCCTCCAGATTCACCTCGATCAGGTCGAGATCGCCGTCGCGGTCGAGATCGGCATACGCGCATCCGTAGCTCACGCCCACGTGGTTCAGTCCCCACTCGTCGCTCGCCTCGTCAAACTTGTCGTGATGCGTGTTGCGATAAGCCCGGTGCTGCTCCTTCCGCAGCTCGCCTTTCTTGAAGAAGTCGAACATGTGCTTCCCCACCAGCATGTCGCTCGTGAGCTTGTAATCCGAGTCGTTCATGTGCCGCGA
>JAYTML010000365.1:0-6324 GCA_043728655.1 Chthoniobacter sp.
TGACCGACTCGATGATTTCCAAAGCGACGACGGTGGACCGCCGGCAGTTTCTAAAAGTGACGGGCGGCTTTCTCCTCGCGATGACTTTCCCGGTGGTGAGCCCCCGCGCGCTCGCTGACGCGACGAGCCCGGCGAACGCAACGGGCACCGCATTCATCCGCATCGGCGCGGATGAAACGATCACCATCCTCGTCGGCGGCGGCGAGATGGGGCAGGGCATTTACACGGGGCTCGCGATGGGCGCGGCGGAGGAGCTGCGGGTGAAATGGGAGATGGTGAAAGTGGAGCCGCTCCCCGCGATTGTGTCGTGGCTTTCCGCCGGCAGCGGCGGCATCCGCTCGCGGCTCCCCACTTTCCTGAAAGCCGGCGCGGCCGCGCGCGAGATGTTCGTGAAGGCCGCGGCGCAGACATGGGGCGTGGCGGTCGCCAGTTGTCAGGCAGTGGATGGCACGGTGAAAAATCTCATCACCAACGAAGTGCTCACCTACGGCCAGCTCGCGCCGCTCGCGGCGACGCTGCCCGTGCCGACCTGCTCGCCGCGCGCACGCTCGCCGTGCTGAACGCCGCCGCCGCGCTCGGCGGCTGGACCACCGCCGTCCCCGCCGGCCGCGCACGCGGCATCGCCGTCGTGCAGGCCTTCGGCACCATCGTCGCCGAGGTCGCGGAGATCTCCGTCACGATGACTGCAGGCGTGCCGACAAACTTCACCGTCCACAAAGTCGCGTGCGCCGTGGACTGCGGCACCGCCGTAAATCCGAACTCCGTCGAAGCGCAGATGCAGGGCGGAATTTTCCACGGCCTAAGCGCCGCGAAATGGGGCGAGCTGAAATGGACCGCGGGAAGATCCAGCGTCACTAACTTCAACAAATACCGCATGACGCGCCTGAGCGAAGCGCCGGTCATCAGCGTGCAGGTCATCAACAGCGGCGCGGCCATGAGCGGCTGCGGCGGGCCCGGCGTCCCGCCGATCGCGCCCGCTGCGCTACATCGGCGCGCTCGGCCCGAAGTCGCGCACCCAGCGCCTGCTCGATGATCTCGCCGGCGAAGGGATCACCTTTACCGACGAAAATCTCGCCCGCCTGCACGGCCCCGCCGGCCTCGACATCGGCGCCGAGACACCGGAAGAAATCGCCATCTCCATCCTCGGCGAAATGCAGGCCGTGCTCTCGCGCAGGAGCGGCGGCGCGCTCCGCGACCGCAACGCACCGATCCACGATCCCGTGGATCAGCCCATCACCGCCGCATGAACACCGGCATCGTCATCCTCGCAGCCGGCGAATCCGCGCGCATGGGCAAGCCGAAGCAGCTCCTTGCGTATCGCGGCGAGACGCTGCTCGATCACACGATCAACGTCGCGCTCGAACTCGACGCACCCGTCGTCGTCGTGCTCGGCGCGCACGCCGCGCAAATCCACGCGCAGCTCGATGAATCGCGCGTGCTCTTCGCGGAAAATCCCGACTGGCGCGACGGCATGGGCGGTTCGCTGCGCACCGGCCTGCGCGCGCTGCTCGACGCGCATCCACAGACCGACGCCGCCATTTTCCTGCTCTGCGATCAGCCTCTCCTCACTGCCGAAACGCTCACCAATCTGATCGCCGCGCACCAGCGCACCGGCCCCGCAATCGTCGCGTCGGAATACGATCACGCGCTCGGCGTGCCCGCGCTTTTTGCACGCGAACTTTTCCCCGAACTTCTCGCGCTGACCGGCGCAGGCGGCGCGCAGCAGATCATCCGCGCGCACCGCGACCAGGCGGTCGGTGTGCCCTTTCCAGACGGCGCGGTCGATATCGACACGCCCGCCGATTACCGCTCACTCAGCGAACTTTCCACGCCCACACCCGTATGAAACTCACGCAACTCATCCCGCTTTTCGTGTCACTCGCGGCGGCGCACGCAGCCACGCTCACCGTCACCACCACGGCAGACACCGGCGCTGGCTCGCTCCGCGCAAAGATCGCTGCCGCAACGACCGGCGACACCGTCGCAATCACGGCCACCGGCACGATCGCCCTCACGACCGGCGAAATCGCGATCACCGGAAAGAACCTCACCGTCGCCGGCCCCGGCGCGAACAACCTCACGATCACCACGGGCGCGACGACTCGCGCGCTGAAGATCGTGAACGCGCAATGCACGATCAGCGGCATCACATTCAACAACTGCAAAGGCCTGGCCGGCGACGTGGACACCGGCGGCGCGATCGCTGTGGATAACTTCAGCGCGGGCGGCACGACGAACATCACGACCATCAGCGACTGCGCCTTTACCAACAACCAATCCGGCTGGGGCGGCGCGCTCGACGTCTTCCAAGGCGGGCTATCGCTGAACCGCTGCACCTTCACCGGCAACACCGCGACCGGCCTCGCGTTCGGCACGAACGGCGCCGTCGGCGCGATCCACATCAATCCCTACGGCTACCTGACGATGACCGTCTCGAAAAACCCCGCAGCCACCGACGTCACCATCGCGATCGAAGTCGCCGGCGACCTAGGCGCGCCCTCCGGGTGGAGCGCTGGCGGCACCACGGTCGATCAAAACAGCGAGACGACATTTCAGGCCCATGACAACACCCCGATCTCCGCGGCACCGAGCCGCTTCATCCGCCTGAAACTTTCCCGGCCATAAGCGGGACGCTCCATCGGCCGCAAAATCGCCGACGGCCGATGACGTTTCCGTTGGCGGCTGTCGGCGAATGAATGCGGCGGGGCAAATCCCGGTTGCCATTCCCCCGCGGCTGCCGGTAGCTGTGCGCCAGTGTCCACGCCCGCACCGACCATTCACACGCCCACCCCGGAGCTGCTGGCCTGCCATGACTGCGACGCGCTCTTTCAGACGCGCAAGCTGCGGCCCGGCGAGAGCGTGGTCTGCCCGCACTGTGCGGCGAAGCTGCACACGCACCGGCCAAACGCTGTGCATCGCGCGGCGGCGCTCGCGGTGAGCGCGGCGATGTTTTTCTTCGTGGCGAATTTCTTCCCGTTCATCGAGTTGAACGCCGGCGGACAGGTCAGTCGCATCGCGCTCGCGCAAAGCGCCTCGGCACTGGAGGCGCACGGCAGCCCGTGGCTCGCCGCGGCAGTGGGCGTCTTCATCCTCGGCGCGCCCTCGCTGATGATCGGCGGGATGCTTTATCTCCTGCTTCCCCTGCTCAGCGGCCGGCGGCTGCCGGGCGCGGTCCACGTCTGCCGCTGGGTTTATGGGACCGACACCTGGAACATGATCGAGGTCTTCCTGCTAGGCGTGCTCGTCAGCCTGATGAAACTTGGCGACATCGCCACGGTCACGCTCGGCGTTTCTTTCTGGGCATTTGCCGGACTCATCGTCTGCCTGACCGCGTCGGTCTCGGCGATTGACCGGCGCGATCTTTGGGACCGGCTGGAGGCGGCAGGCACATGACGGCGTACCCTCCCGAGACGGCCGCCGGCCGCGGGCTGGCGAGCTGCCACTGGTGTGGAAAAGTGCAGCCGCTCGAGCTCGGCCACTGCCAGCGCTGCGACGCCGCACTGCATCTGCGCAAGCCCCACAGCCTCCAGCGGACGTGGGCATTCACGCTCGCGGCGGCGCTCCTCTACGTACCCGCCAATCTCCTCCCCATCATGCGGGCCGACCAGATCGGCGGTGCGCAGGAGAATACCATTCTCGGGGGCGTGGTCGTGTTTTGGGCGCACCGCGCCTATCCCATCGCGATCGTCGTGTTTACGGCCAGCGTGGTCATTCCGATCCTGAAACTGTTCGCCATCGTGGCGCTCTGCTTCTCGGCGAAACGCTGCACACGCCCTCGCGCGATGACCCGCGTCTATCGCATGACCGAACTCGTGGGCCGCTGGTCGATGGTCGATATCTTCGTCGTCGCGATCCTCGTCGCCGTGGTGCAACTCGGCTCGCTCATGTCCATCGAGCCCGGCCCTGCCGCGCTGGCCTTTGCCGGGGTAGTGGTCTTGACGATGCTGGCCGCGATGTCTTTCGATCCGCGCCTGCTTTGGGACGCCGCCGGCGGCCCCAGCGTGCGCCCGCACCCAGAATCATGAGCGAACACTCCGAGACCATCCATCCGCCCGTGCCGGTCGCACCCGTCGTCCGCCGCCGGCGTCGCGTCTCGCCGGTGTGGATCATCCCCATCATCGCCGCGCTGCTCGGGCTCTGGCTGGTCTGGCAGCACTACGCAGCGAAGGGGCCGCTGGTCGAGGTGCTCTTTGAGACGGCGGAGGGCGTGGCCGAGGGAAAGACCGCGGTGCAGTGCCGCAGCGTGAGGATCGGCGGGGTCGAGAGCGTGCGGCTCGCGCCGGATTTGAAAGGCGTCGTCGTCACGCTGCGCATCCAGCACGAGGCCGCGGCGCTTTTGAAAGAGGACACGCGCTTTTGGGTCGTGCGCCCGCGCTTTGGCGGCTCCGGAATCTCCGGTCTGGGCACGCTGGTCTCCGGCACCTACATCGAGCTCGATCCCGGCATTTCGCAGGCCACCTCGCGCCGGTTTGATGGGCTCGAAAACCCGCCGGTCACTCCGCAGGGCGTGCCGGGCCTGCACGTCATGCTTGTGGCGGACAAGGCGGGATCGATCGGCCCAGGCTCGTCCGTTACCTACAAGGGCATCAAGGTCGGGCGGATCGAGAGCCAGGTTTTCAATCCTGAAAACGGACGCGTCGAGTTCGGGGCGTTCCTCCAGGGTGACTACGGAAAGCTCATCACGAACCGGACGCGGTTTTGGAACGTGAGCGGCATCGACCTTGCCATCGGCGCAAACGGCGTCCGCCTGCGGACCGGAACGCTGGAATCGCTGATCGCGGGCGGCGTGGCCTTTGACACCGGCGAAGACCCCGGCCGCGCGCAACGCGCGAAAGACGGCGCAGTCTTTCCGCTGTACGACAGCTACGACGCGACCGAGGAGATCTCGCTCAACCCGCGCCTGACCTATCTCCTGCTTTTCAAGGACAGCGTGCGCGGCCTCAGCCCGGAAGCCCCCGTCGAGTTTCGCGGCATCCGCGTAGGCACCGTCGCCGGCATCTCTTTCGACTATCAGCCCAATGACCCCGAGCGCCGCGTGCCGGTGCTGATCAAGATCGACCCGACCCTCTTCGCCGACCTGCCAGAGAACGACATCTCCGCCGGCCCTGCGATGATCGCGCAGAGCGTGAAAAACGGCCTCCGCGCCACCCTGCGCACCGGCAGCCTGATTACCGGCCAGCTTTTCGTGGATCTCGATCTGCAAAAGGACGCGCCACCCGCGGAGGTCGTGGAGCTCGGCGGCTACCGGACGATTCCCACGATCTCGTCCGGCCTGGGACAGCTGCAGGACAAGCTCTCCGCGGTGCTCGACAAGATCCAGTCGCTCAAACTCGAGGAAACCGTGGACCACGCCTCCGCTGCGCTTGCCGAAATCCAGATCGCTGCAAAGGACTTGAAGGGTGCCGCCGCGGGCCTCGACAAGCTGCTCGCATCGGACGAGACGCAGGCGCTGCCCGCCGATCTGAAGAAGTCGCTCGCCGCGCTGCAAAAGACGATCGAGGGCTTCAACGAAAACTCCCCGATGTATCGCGACCTTATGATGATGGTCGAGGATCTGAGCCGCGCCATGCGTTCGATCGACTCGCTCAGCTCGACCATCGAGCGCAAGCCAAGCTCTCTCCTCTGGGGCAACCCCAAGGGCAAAGTCAGCCCGCCGAAAGGCAAACCGTGAGCCGGAACCCTATGACGATACTCCGCATCCTCGCGCTCACCGCCTCGCTGGCGCTCGCCGCCTGCAGCACCCCGGAAACTTACTACCGGCTGAGCGCCGACGGTCCGGTGCCTGGCAACACGTCCGCCTTTTCCCTCGGCGTCGGACCCGTGGCGCTGCCGGACTACATCGACCGCGGCGAGCTGGTCTTCCAAAGCGAGGATCATCGCTTTGAGGTGCCATACGAGCGGCGCTGGGCGGGCTCGCTGCGCGAAACGGCCACGCGCGTCCTCGGCACGAATCTCGCCCGCCGGCTGGGCACCGGAAACCTGCATCTCTATCCGTGGGAGCCCGGCACGCCGCTGCGCTACCAGGTGCGCGTCGAGGTGCGGCAATTCCACGCCGTCTCCGCGGGCGACGCCATCCTCGAGTGCGCCTGGCGCGTGGAGGACAGCCAGAGCGGAAAGACCGTTGTGCGGCAGGCCGGGAATTTCACCGAGCCGGTGCGCGGCGACGGATACGAGGCAGTCGTCGCCGCGGAAAGCCGCCTGCTCTCGCAGCTCGCCGACGCCATCGCGGCGGCCTTTCCCAAGCGGTAGCACGCGTGGGCTCGTGAAAGCCGCCTGCGGAGGGATGCGCTCCCGCGCGTCCCCATCCATTTCGCGGAGAGACGC
>JAYTML010000366.1:0-5692 GCA_043728655.1 Chthoniobacter sp.
GCGGGTGTCATGTTGTCGGTTTTCAGGCCGTGGAAAACGCCGGTGCCGTTCGGGAGGTTCGGGGTGCGCTCGCCATTCAGATAGGGGAGAAAAAGCAGCCCGTCCGCTCCCGCCGCCGCGCTGGCGACGTTGGATTCGAGCTGATCGAGCGTCCAGCCGAACATCTTCCGCACCGCCTCGGTCGCCACGGTCACATTCATCGTGCAGGCCAGCGGCAGCCAGCGGTCCGTGCTGTCGCAAAAGGCGGCCACCTCGCCCTGCGGGTCGATGACCGGCTTGTCCGCAAAGGCGTACACCGTGCCGCTCGTGCCGAGGCTCACGGTGACGACGCCGGTCTGCACATTGCCCGTGCCGATCGCCCCCATCATATTGTCGCCGCCGCCGGCGCTGACCGTGACCTCGCCCTGCGAGAGGCCCCACGCCTCGCGGTGATTCTCCCGCAGCAGGCCAAAGGCGCGCCGCGAGCTCGCCAGCGGCGGCAGCGCGTCGGCGAGGTCGGGGTCGATGAATTCGATCAGCGCCTCGGACCATTTTTTCTCGCGGACATCCATCAGCCCGGTGCCGGAGGCGTCGCCATACTCCATGCCGCGCTCACCGGTGAGGTAGAAATTGATGTAATCGTGCGGCAGCAGGACGGTCGTCAGCGCCTTGTAGTTCTTTGGCTCGTGCTGTTTCAGCCAGAGGATCTTCGGCGCTGTGTAGCCGGGAAGCATGGCATTGCCCGCGATCTTGATCAGCCCCGCCGCGTCCCCGAACTCCTCCTCGAACTGCTTGCACTGCTCCGCCGTCGAGGTGTCGCACCACAGCTTCGCCGGGCGGATGACGCGGCTCTTTTTGTCGAGCGGCACAAAGCCGTGCTGCTGGCCGCTCACGCCGATGGCTTTCACGTCGTCCTTGCGCTTGCCGAGCTTTTGCAAAACCGCGCGCACCGTGGTGTCCACGGCGTCGAGCCAGGTCTGCGGCTCCTGCTCCAGATGCCCCGGCGGCAGGCCCTCGATGAGCCCGTAGCTTTCGGACGCCGCGGCGAGGATTTCGCCCGACTCCAGGTCGAGCGCGATGGTCTTGGTGCTTTGCGTGCCGCTGTCGATGCCGAGGGCGATCATGGGGATTTCAGATGGAAGATTGCAGATTGCGGATTGGAATAGCTGTCGCCATTCAACGGGCGATGAGGCTATGTCTGAAATCCGAAATCTGAAATCCGAAATTTCCCCATGCTCACGAAGCTGCTCCACACCCGCTATCGCGTGACCGATTTGGAAAAGACCGCTCACTTTTACAAGGACGTGCTCGGCCTCGAGGAGACGCGCCGCCACACCTCGCCGCGCGGCTCGCAGCTCGTTTTTTTCAAAGCGCCCGGCAGCGAGGAGGAGATCGAGATTTGCAAATTCGACGGCAGCGGCCCGGTCAATGTCGGCCACGACATCACGCACCTCGCCTTTGAGGTCACAGACCTCGACGCCTTCGCCAAACACGCCGCCGCCAAAGGCTACCCGCTCTCCGACGGTCCCACGCCCACCGGCTCCGGCAGCGTCATCGCTTTCATCGACGCGCCGGAAGGCTACGAGATCGAGCTCATCCAGCGCCGCTGACGCGGAAACTCGAAACAATGGGAAACCTTTTGAAAGACAGAAAACAGCCCTCGACAGCGCCCATTCTTTTGCCGATTTCACACCTTTCGGGTTTCGGATTTCGGATTTTCCTTCCCTATGGAATTTGACTGGCTCGACACCCCTTTCGACCTTCGGAAACTCATGCCGAAGGAGATCGAGGAATCCTTTGAGGATCCCTTCAGCCTCCGCCTCCTGCCCGACGGCGTGGCGGACGACGGGCAGGCGCGCTATTTCAACCTCGGAAAATCGATCGGAGACCGCGGCATCTTCACCGTCTTCTGGACCGACGGAAAACGCTACCGCGCCATCCTCTCGCGCGACATGACGCCCGAGGAAGTCACTTTCTACGAACGCAAAAACTCCGAACTCGGCTTCTGATCCGACCCGCGCACGACCATGAAAGTCATCAACACCTGGGCCGATGTCCCGCGATTCGACTCCGAGGAAGACGAAGCCGCCTTCTGGGCTGGCGCGCGCCTCGACGTACGCCTGATGAACGGCTCCCTCCTCAAGGCCGACACGCGCGAATCGACCACCATCACGCTCCGCTTCGACCCCCGCCTCCTCGCCCGCATCAAGCGCATCGCCCGCTCGCGGTATCTGAACTACCAGAGCATGATCAAACAGTGGCTGAGCGAGCGGCTGGAAAAGGAGATTTAGGCGTCGGCGGTGGAGGCTGAGGGAGACGGGAGTTTCGATGATCCTGGCGGCGTTAGAAGAGAGCAGGCCCGCGCTCCACACCTCCTCTCCACTACCTGGGAAAATGCAGCCCGACTGGCCCTGCCTAACGGTTCCCCCCGGTCCGTTAAACTAACCCCTCCAGTCGAGCTGCTCCCCTATTTGGATTTTTTCCCGATTCGCATTTCGTGCGAACAAACGCCCATTTAGCACCGGTTGTGCCACCCGGTTTTTCGCGCCGGAAAATGTGCCGAATTCAGAGTAAAAGAATTCTCCGCCTGGATTTTGCGCCCGTTTCCGCGCTTCGCCGAGGTGCGTGAAATTAGCCAGCGTGTCTAAATCCAACGCCAAATACCGGCACCATCCCGCGCGTCGAAAATCCGACCGCTACCGCAGCGCCCGGCGGCGGCTCACTTCGCCTCCAGGCATGCCCGCACATTCCACCCCGCGCGCTCCAGCCGCACTCGCGCCTCGTCGTAGCCGAGGCCCAGCGCCTCGCTCACCAGCCGCACCCCGCGGTCGCGCAGCTTCGCATTGGAAATGTGCAGATCGACCATCGCATTGCCACGCACCCGGCCGAGCCGGATCATCGCGCACGTCGAGAGGAGATTCAGCGCCACCTTCGTCGCCGTCCCCGCTTTCAGCCGCGTCGAGCCCGTGACGATCTCCGGCCCGACCGGCAGATCGATCTCCACATCCCACGCCTGCGCGCCGCGCCGCCGGGCGGGATTGCAGCTCAGCAGGATCGTCCGCGCGCCGGACTCGCGAGCCCGCGCCAGCGCGCCGAGTACGAATGGCGTGCGCCCGCTCGCCGCGATGCCGCACAGCACATCGCCCGCGCGCACACCGCGCTCCAGCACCGCCAGCGCGCCCGCTTCCGGCTGATCCTCGGCGCCCTCCACCGCGCGATGCAGCGCCGTCGCTCCGCCCGCCATGATCCCCTGCACCTGCTCCGGCGGCGCACCGAAAGTCGGCGGAATCTCGCTCGCATCCAGCACCCCCAGCCGCCCGCTCGTCCCTGCGCCGACATAGAAAAGCCGCCCTCCCTCGCGCAGCGCCCCGCCCGTGAGATCGACCGCCGCGATCAACTCCGCACGGCACGCCGCCAGCGCGCGCCCCACGTTTTCCTCCTCCGTCGTGAAAAGGTCCACCAGTTCCGCCGTCGTCCGCTCCTCCAGATCCACCGACCGCGGATTCCCCTGCTCCGTCGCCGCGCCCGCCAGCGACCCCGCATCGGCCGGCATGATTTCCGTTTCGCCTTTCGCCCTTCGCCTTTCGCCCTTCGCCGCCTCGGCGAGCCACGCCGCCCCGAGCGCGCCGCTCTCGTCACACACCCGCACCTCCGCATCCGGCAGCAGGATGCTCAGCCGGTATTTGAAAAGCGCCGCGTACTCCTCGTGATGCGTAAACAGACCGCCAATGAGCCTCACCGGCGCACCGCGATATTCCAGCCGCTGCGCCACCGCACGCGTGAATTCCGCCAGCACGCTCGCGCCTTCCTGGAGCATCGTCAGCATCTCCGGCTCGCCGTGTTTCGCCGCGTGAAAAATCGCAGGCGCCAGCCGCGCCACGCTCATCTTGTCGGCCTGCATCGCCCAGCCGACGAGATCCTGGAGCCGGTTCAGCGCCAGCAGCCGCAGGATTTCCTCCGCCAGCGGCGTGATCCGCTGGTTCAGATCGTAGTGCGTCAGCACCAGCCGCAGCCCTTGCACCGCCAGGCTGTAGCCGCCACCGCGATCACCGAGCACATGTCCCCAGCCTCCCGCCTTTTCCACCCGCTCCCCGCGCCGCCCATGCACCGCCGCGCCCGTCCCCGCGATCACCGCGATCCCGTCCTTCGCGCCAAACGCCGTCGCCAGACCCGAGTCCCGGTCACTCCCCACAGCCACCGCCGCGCCCGGCCACGCCCGCTCCGCCAGCCCGCGCAGCCGCGTGCGATCGTCCTCTGTCGCGCAGCCCGCGAGGAAGACACCGACGTGCGTGGCTTCCCGCGGGAGCACGGAAAAGAGCTGCCCGAGCGCCTCGTCGGAGATCAGCCGGAGATTCGCAGCCGGGAGCACGCCCTGGCTCAGAATCCTGCTGGCATCAGCCTCCCCGGTCAGGAGCACCCACTCCGTCTTTGTGCCGCCGCCTTCGATTCCGAGGATGAGCTTTGGACTTTCCATCCCCGGACTATCATGAAAACTCCCCGCGCACTCAATCTTCCCGTGAACCGTCCCGTCCCCAAATGGCTCCGCATCCTCGCTTGGTGGGGCGTGGGCATCTGGACCGCCACGATCACCGTCCTCTCCTCGATGACGCCGCCGCAGATCAACGACATCGCCCCTTTCCAAATGTGGGACAAGGCCGCGCACTTCATCGCCTTCCTCGCCGGCTCCGTGAATCTCACGCTCGCACTCCGCTGGGGCACCGCGTGGCCGTGGAAACGCGTGGCCGTCTTCACCATCGCCGCCATTTCCCTCTTCGGCGCGGTCGATGAAATCCACCAGCTTTTCACCCCGAACCGCTCCGGCGCCGATCCCTACGACTGGACCGCCGACACCCTCGGCGCCATCGCCGGCACGCTGCTCACCGCCACGCTTTATGCCCGATATTTCAGCACGCGCCGCCCGCCTCCGGCAGGAGCTTGAGGAGCACAACCGCCGCTACTACGACGAAGCCGCGCCCACGGTTTCCGACGCGGAATACGACGCGCTCTTCCGCGAGCTGCGCGACCTCGAGGACGCCCACCCGGAGCTCATCACACCCGACTCGCCGACCCGGCGCGTGGGCGAAAAGGCGACCGCCGGCTTCAAGTCCGTGCGCCACGCGGTGCCGATGCTTTCGCTCGACAATCTCTTCGCCAAAGACGGCCCCGAGGCGCTGCGCAAATGGATCGCCAGCGTGGAGAAGCTGCTCCCCGGCGAGCCGCTCGAATGGCTCGTCGAGCCAAAGGTGGACGGCCTCGCCGTGAGCCTGCGCTATGAGGACGGCGTCTTCACGACCGGCGCGACCCGCGGCGACGGCGAGACCGGCGACGACATCACCGAAAACCTCCGCACCATCCGCAGCATCCCGCTGCGCCTGTGCGCGCCTGGAGGGCATCGCGCCGTCGATGCCCCGGCCCGCGGCACCGACAGCGCGGTGCCCTCCACCCTGGAAGTCCGCGGCGAAGTCTATCTCCCGGTCGCCGGCTTCCAGCGCATCCGCGAGCAGATGATCGCCGCGGGCGAGGAGCCGTTCGCAAACGCGCGCAACACCGCCGCCGGCACGCTCAAGCAGCTCGACCCCGCCACCGTCGCCAAGCGTCCGCTCGACATCGTCCTCTATGGCCTCGGCGAGACGAGCGAGGAGCCACCGCCCACGCAGGCGGAGATGCTCGCCTGGCTGAAGTCGCTCGGCTTTCGCACGCCGAAATTCACACG
>JAYTML010000367.1:0-4099 GCA_043728655.1 Chthoniobacter sp.
GAGCAGGCCGTCCGCGCCCATCGCCACAGCGCCCTTGCACATCGCGCGCACGAGATCCGCGCGGCCGCAGCCCTGGCTGGGATCGACGATCACCGGGAGATGCGAATCCTTTTTCACCGCTGCCACCGCGCCGAGGTCGAGCGTGTTGCGCGTGTAGGTTTCAAAGGTGCGGATGCCTCGCTCGCAGAACATCACGTTCGCATTGCCGTGCGCCAGGATGTACTCCGCGCCGAGCAGCCATTCGTCGATTTTCTCGCTCAGCCCGCGCTTGAGCAGGATCGGCTTGCCGCTTTTGGCGCACTCGATGAGGAGCTGGAAATTCTGCGCATTGCGCGCGCCGATCTGGAGGATGTCCGAATGCGCGCACACCTCCTCGACGTGCCGCTCGCTCAGCACCTCGGTGATGATCTTCAGCCCCGTCTCCTTCTTCGCCAGCGAAAGCAGCCGCAGCCCCTCGCTGCCGAGCCCCTGGAATTCGTAGGGCGAGGTGCGCGGCTTGAAGGCGCCGCCGCGCAGGATCGTCGCGCCAGCCGCCTTCACCGCGTGCGCCGTCGAGATGAGCTGCTCCTCGCTTTCCACCGAGCACGGCCCGGCCATCAGCGTGAAGTTCTCCCCGCCCACCTTCACGCCGTCCACGTCGATGATGGAGTTGCCCGGATGCGACTCCCTGCTCACGAGTTTGAATCGCTTCTGCACGCGCATGACTTTCTCCACCTGCGGCATCGCGTTCAGCGATTCGAGCGTGTGGTGGGTGCGCTCGTCGCCGATCGCTGCGATCACGGTCTGCTCCGTGCCAAAGATCGGCCGCGGGTCGTAGCCGAGCTTTTGCACCTCGGCCATGACTTCATCCACCTGCGAGCGCGACGTGTGGGGTTTGATGACGATGATCATTGGGGCGGGGGAAAGTTGAGAGTTGTTTGTTGAGAGTTGAAAGCCGCAGCGTTCTATAAGCGGGCGCGCAGGCTACCCAGCGGCTTTCAACTCTCAACCCCCAACTCAAACTTTTCCCCTCAAATGCAGGATTTCACCGCCGGCAATACCGCCCCGCCTTCCAGCCAATCCGCCACCTGCGGCGTTCCGGCGCTCGACACGCGCATCCGCCAGCTCGTGGCCGACTTCGGCTGCGAGAAATCGTGCGAGCTGATCGAGGACATGATCGCCACCGCGCTGCGGATGGGCCGGGACCAGACGACCATGGCCGATCTGAAGCTCTTCAGCCGCTCGCTCAAGGAACTGCGCTACGCCGCCAGCGTCTTTGCCCCATACCGCGACACGCGAAAGGTCGTCGTCTTTGGCTCCGCCCGCACCGCGGCCACCGAGCCGGAGTCCGTCGCCGCGGAGGAGTTCGCGCGCCGCATGCACGAGGAGCACGGCTTTATGACCATCACCGGCGGAGGCGAGGGCATCATGGGTGCGGCCCAGCGCGGCGCGGGCCGCGAGAACAGCTTTGGCCTCAATATCCGCCTGCCATTTGAGCAGCAGGCCAATGAGACGATCCACGGCGACCCGAAGCTCATCAATTTCAACTACTTCTTCACCCGCAAGCTGAACTTCCTCAAGGAGACCGACGCAGTCGCGCTCTTCCCCGGCGGTTTCGGCACGATGGACGAGGGCTTCGAGGTCCTCACCCTCATGCAGACGGGAAAGGCGCGCATCATCCCCGTGGTCTGCGTGGACAAGCCCGGCGGGCGCTACTGGGAGACGTGGTTCCGCTTCCTCCGCCACGACCTGCTCGAGCTGGGCCTGATCTCCGAGGACGACTTCCACCTTTTCAAAATGACCCACAGCGTGGACGACGCCATCGCCGAGATCGCCCGGTTTTACCGCACCTACCACAGCTCCCGCTGGGTCGGTCAGCGGCTCGTCATGAGGCTCGTGAAAAGCCTCACGCCCGCCGCGGTTGCGCATCTCAATGAGGGCTTTGCCGACATCCTCGTCGGCGGCGAGATCGTGCAGGGGCCGGCGCTCCACGAGGAGCGCAATGAGCCCGAACTCGCCGCGCTCCCGCGACTCGTCCTCTCGCCGAAGCGCAAAAACTTCGGCCGCTTCCGCCAGCTCATCGACGCCATCAATACGGCGGAGACGGAGTAGCGGGCGCCGCGCGCCTACGCCTTGCGGTTCGCCACCACGTAGTCGTGCAGCGCATTGACCGTGGCCAGCGCCTGCTTCGCGGTCTCGGAGTTCGGCACGGTCACGCCGAACCGCTTCTCCAGCGAGACCACCAGCTCCAGCGCGTCGATCGAATCCAGCCCCAGCCCGTCCGGGCTGAAGAGCGGGAGATCGTCGGCGATTTCCTCCTTCGACACCTTGAGCATCAGATTCTCGACCATCATCTCTTTGATTGCTTCGCGCAGGTTTTCTTCGGGCATGGGAAAAAGTTGAGAGTTGAAAGTTGAGTGTTGAGAGTCTCGCATCCACTGGCGAGGCGGTCATTCAACACGGCGCAGCTCTCAACCCTCAACCCTCATCTCTCAACTTCTGCAAAAACAACGCCTCGACCTGCTCCTCGTGGCCCGCGGCTATTTCGAGTCCCGCGAAAAGGCGCAGCGCGCCATCATGGCCGGTGCGGTCACCGTCGGGGAGCAGCGCATCGACAAAGCCGGCACGCGCATCGCCGATGACGCCGCCATCACCGTCAAGAGCACCGAACGCTACGTCGGGCGCGGCGGCCTGAAGCTCGAAGCCGCGCTCGCGCATTTCGCCATCGACCCCGCCGGGGCCACATGCCTCGACATCGGCGCGAGCACCGGCGGCTTCACCGACTGCCTGCTCCAGCACGGCGCGGCCAAGGTCTTCGCCATCGACGTGGGCCACTCGCAGCTCGACTGGAAAATCCGCAGCGACCCGCGCGTGGTCGTCCGCGAAAAGCTCAACGCCCGCCATCTCACGCGCGAAGACATCCCCGAGCCGATCGCCGTCTGCGTCATCGACGTGTCCTTCATCTCGCTGACTTTGATCTTGCCTCCCGCCGCCGCGCTGCTGAGTCATGGCGGCGTGATCGTCCCGCTGATCAAGCCGCAGTTTGAACTCCGCAAGGAGGACGTGTCCCGGGGCGGCGTCATCCGCGATCCCGCGCTCCACGCGCAGGCGGTGGAAAAAATCCGCGCCTTCACCGCCACGCTGCCCGGCCTCGAATGGCACGGCGTCATCGAGTCGCCGATCCTCGGCGGCGAGGGCAACAAGGAATTCCTCGCATGCCTGCGCGCATCGGCCTGATCGTCAATGACGGCAAGGCCGACGCCGGCCCGCTCGCCGGCGAAATCGCGCGCGCCTGCGCAGCGCGCGGCATTTCTCTCATGCTGGAAAAACGCGCTGCCCGGCTCATCGGCGCGGACTCGGAAGCCACGCCCAGCGACCTCGTCCGCGACTGCGACCTCCTCGTCGTCCTCGGCGGCGACGGCACGATCCTCCAGGTGCTCCACGAGCTGTGCGACAAATTCCGCCCCATCCTCGGCATCAATCTCGGCACCCTCGGCTTCCTCACCTGCGTCAGCGCCGCCGCGTGGCCGCAGGCGCTCGACGCCATCGCGGACGGCACCTACCTGCTCAGCGAGCGCGCGCTGCTCGACGTGCAGATCGTGCGCGGCGGGGAGAGCGTGGCCCGCTACATCGCGCTCAATGACGCCGTCATCAGCCGCGGCGAGCTTTCCCGCCTCATCAAGCTCAACGTCGCCGTGGATGGCGCCACGCTCAGCGAATACAACTCCGACGGCCTCATCGTCGCCACGCCCACCGGCTCCACCGCCTACTCGCTCAGCGCCGGCGGCCCGGTGCTCACGCCGGACAGCGGCGTCTTCGTCGTCACGCCCATCTGCCCGCACGTCCTGACCATGCGCCCCGTCCTCGTCAGCGAGCATTCCCGCATCGAGATCACGCCCTCCCGCGAGCAGCCGGACATCTTTCTCTCCCTCGACGGCCAGGCGTCCGTCCGCATTCTCCCCGGCGACATCATCCGCATCACCCAGGCCGCGCAGCGCCTCCCGCTCGCGATGCTCCCGGGCACTTCCTTTTTTGAAGTGCTCCGCGAAAAACTGAAGTGGAGCGGCACCGCCATATGATCCCCATCGCGGACCTCCTTCCCGCCGACCACATCTCCCTC
>JAYTML010000368.1:0-1536 GCA_043728655.1 Chthoniobacter sp.
CGCCTCGGCACCCAGCCGCCGCACCCGGGCGTGGGTGAGCAGCTCGTTGTTCGCATCGCGCTCCGCCGCCCCGGACGGCGCTTCGCTGCTTTCCATGAATGCGCGCGAGGTCACGAGATAGCGGATCATTTTCTTAAACGACCAACCCTCTTCGACAAAGCGCGCGGCGAGAAAATCCAGCAGAGCGGGATCCGTCGGCTTCTCGCCCATCCGCCCGAAATTATCCGGCGTCGCCACGATCCCGCGGCCAAACAGGTGCAGCCAGATGCGGTTCACCATCACCCGCGCCGTCAGCGGATTCGCCGCGCTGGCGATCTGGCTGGCAAGTTCGCCGCGCCCGCTTTGCGTTGTTTGAAACGGCGGGGCACCGAGCACTTCGAGATAGCCGCGCGGGACGGGTGCGCCCGGCTTCGTGTGATCGCCGCGCGGCATCAGCGGCGCGTCCCACGCGGTGCCCTCGATCACGCCCGGCGCGCGGCGCGGCACAGGCACATCGCTTTCGATCCGGCGGTACTCGGCGACCTTCGGCGCGACGCCCGGCAGCGCGGCGAGCGTGACGGGCAGCAGTTCGCGCCGGATGAAAAAATCCAGCAGCGCGCGCTGCGGTTCGCTGACCGCATCCATCCGCCAGGCCTTCACCGCATCCGTCAGCGCCGCAGCGTAGCGCGCCGCCAGCTCGGCTGCGGATCGTGGCGCAGCGCCTGCCAGCACAGCATCCGCGGCGACAGGCTCCTCGCGCGGCGTGTCCTTTTCACCGAAGACCACGCGCTCGGCGGCGAACCATGAGCGACCGTCCTTTGCGCCGCCCTCGCGCTTTGTGAGATCGTCGGCGGTGACGAATTCGAGATAGGCCCAGTGGCCTTTGCGAAACGCGGTGTCGAGCCGCACCCAGCCGGGCGCGCTGCTTTTCAATTCGGCACGCGGGAAGGTGGGGTTCTGCGGGAGCGGGTAGTTGTCGCAAATCACGCGCACCCACGCGCCGCCGCCGCCCGCGGCGCGGACGCTGATGCTGTCGGATTCGAGTTTGAAGCGGGGCGACGTGAAATGCCCGTTGTGCCGGCGCGAAAGCCGGTCGGTGATGACGCCCGCGGGCCTCAGTCCGTCGAGCACGCGGTCGCCTTCCGGTTCGACGCTGAACTCGCCAGCGTGCGCCGCATTCTCGTAAAGCCCCGCGCCGAGACTGCTCCAAAGAGCATCGCCGCCATTGGCGAAATCCCAACCGGCGCGGAAGTGCTCGCGATTGAATTTACGCGCCGCCTCCCGCTTCTCACGCCACTCCCGCGCGACGGTCTCCCATTCCTTCGCAAAAGCCTCGCCGTCGAGCTTGCCCAGTCGTGCCCACGCGTGCAGCGGACTCGCGGAGTCTTTGCGCGCATCATCGAGCAGCGCGCCGGGCACATCGCCGCGGGTCAACCGCTCAGCGAGATGCGCGGCTTCGGGCATCCACGCCGCGGCGAGCGCGTCGCGGATCGAGCCTTTGAGCGCGGCGAGTTCGCCGTCGCGGCGCGCCAGGAGTTCCGGCGCGTCGATGGTGAC
>JAYTML010000369.1:0-4813 GCA_043728655.1 Chthoniobacter sp.
ACTCCGCCGAATTGCTCAAAGAGCATCCGATGAAGTAGTCAGCGAATTCACGCTCCATGACGCCCTTGGTTATGCGGGCAGCGGCGGGCGCGTCGAGGATCTCGTCTCCCTCCGCGCCCGCGCCGCAGTCGCCGCGGGCATCGATGTCCTTATCTGCTCCGCGCAGGAAGCCACCCGCCTCCGCCGCGAACTTGGTCCCGCCCCGCTGCTCATCACGCCCGGCATCCGCGCAGCGTCCGACCGCAGCGGCGACGACCAGAAACGCACCATGACGCTGGAGGAAGCCTTCCGCGCCGGAGCCGACCACATCGTCATCGGCCGCCCCATCCGCAACGCCACAGACCCGCCGCCGCCTACGTGAGGATGCCCTTCACCACCTGCCCATGCACGTCGGTTAGCCGGAAATCGCGGCCCTGGAAGCGGTAGGTGAGCCGCTCGTGGTCGAAGCCGAGCTGATTGAGCAGCGTGGCGTGGAGGTCGTGGACATGGATGGGATCGCGGATCACGCCAAAGCCCAGCTCGTCGGTTTCGCCGAAGATCAGGCCCGGCTTCACGCCGCCGCCGGCAAGCCACATGGTGAAGGCATCGACGTGATGATCGCGCCCGACGGTGGCGCGGTTTTCGCCCATCGGGGTGCGGCCAAATTCGCCGCCCCAGATGACCAGCGTGTCGTCGAGCAGGCCGCGCTGCTTGAGGTCGAGCACCAGTGCTGCGCTGGCCTGATCCACCTGCGCGCAGACTTTCTCGAAGTCGGCGTTGAGGTTTTCGCCGGGGCCGCCGTGGCTGTCCCAGTTCGTGTGGTAGAGCTGGATGAAGCGCACATCGCGCTCGGCGAGGCGGCGCGCGAGGAGGCAGTTCGCGGCGAAACTCGGCTCGCCAGGTTTCACTCCGTAGAGCGCTAGCGTCTCGGGCGTCTCGCTTTTCAGATCCATCAGCTCCGGCGCGCTCGTCTGCATGCGGAATGCCATCTCGTACGCATTGATCCGCGTGAGGATTTCCGGGTCGCCGGTCTCGGCGAGCCTCGCCTGGTTCAGCTCGGAGACGGTGTCGTAAAAGCGCCGCTCGCGCTCGCGCGTCATCCCCTCCGGGCTGCGCAGATGCAGGATCGCGTCGCCTTTCCCCCGGAACGGCACGCCCTGGTATGACGTGGGCAGAAAGCCGCTCGACCACAGCGTATTCCCGCCGCGCGGCCCGCGCGGCCCGCTTTGCAGCACGACGAAACCAGGAAGATCGCGCGACTCGCTCCCCAGCCCGTAAATCGACCACGCGCCGAACGCGGGCCGGCCCGGCGCCTGAAAGCCGGTGTTCATGAAGAGCTTCGCAGGCGCATGGTTGAAGACGTCGGTCTTCATCCCGCGCAGCCAGCAGACCTCGTCGGCGATCTTCCGGTGATACGGGAAAAGATCGCTCAGCGTCATGCCGCTCTGGCCCGCTGGCGCGAATTTCCGGTGCGAGCCGAGCAGCGTTTCGTTGCCCTTGAGAAAGGCGAAGCGCTTTCCCTCCATGAGGCTCTTCGGCGGCGGCTGGCCCTGGAGTTCGCGCAGCTTCGGCTTGTCCTCGAAAAGGTCGAGCTGGCTCGGACCGCCGGCCATGAAGAGATAGATGACGCGCTTCGCCTTTGGCGCGAAATGCGGCGCGCGCGGGGCCATGGGATGCGCCGGATCGATCTTCGGTCCCGCCGCGGCGAAGCCGTCCTCACCGAGCAACTGATTGAGCGCGATGGCGCCGAGCCCGACGCCGCAGCGCCCGAAGAAATGGCGGCGCGTGATTTCGTGGAGGCGATGTTCGGGTGTCATTCGCGGGTGATGAAGTTGTCGGTGTTGAAGATCACGCGGGCGGTGGCGACCAGCGCGGCGGCCTCGGCAGGCGCAGCCGTTTTCGCGAGCGCAGCGGGCAGGAGTTTCGTCGCGGCGGCGGGATCGGCGGTGAAGTCGGCGAGCTGCGCCGCGTGATACTTGCGGAGAATCGCCAGCTCTTTCACACCCGGCTCGCGGCTGAGGCACAGCGCGAAGGCGCGCCGGATGCGTGCGTCGGCGTCGCCCGCCGGAACCTCGCGCAGGACGCGCGCGGCGAGTCCCTGGGCAAACTCGATGAAGGCGGGATCGTTCGCGACGGTGAGCGCCTGGAGCGGCGTGTCGGAGCGCGGACGGCGCGTGCAGACGGTCTGGAAATCCGGCGCGTCGAAGGTGCCGAAAAGCGGATACGGCGCGCTGCGGTAATACATCGTGTAGAGCGCGCGGCGGTAGCGGTCCGGGCCGGTGTCGGCGACCCACTTTTTCCCTGTCTGGGTAAAGGAATACACGCCGTCCGGCTGCGGCGGATGGACGCTCGGGCCGCCGATGGTCGCAGTCAGCATGCCGCTCGCGGAGAGCGCGGCGTCGCGCACGATCTCCGCCTCCACGCGCACGCGCTCCTGCCGCGCGAGGAGCAAATTGCGCGGGTCGCTCTCGGCGAGTTCCGGCCGCACTTTCGACGACTGCCGGTAGGTGGCGCTCGTGACGATGAGCCGGTGCATCGCTTTCATGGACCATCCGCCGCGGATGAACTCCCTCGCGAGCCAGTCGAGCAGCTCCGGGTGCGATGGCGCCGCGCCCTGCGAGCCGAAGTCCTCGTCCGTCTCCACGATGCCGCGCCCGAAGTAGCGCATCCACATGCGGTTCACCGTCACGCGCGCGGTGACCGGATTGTCCGCGCTGACCAGCCAGCGCGCGAGATCGAGGCGGGTCGTGAATGCGGCGGGCGGAGAGCGAAATGCGGAGCTGACCGCGGCGATCACGCCGGGCTGGAGTGGGCCTGCTTTCTCGTCGGGGCGGGTGTAGTCGCCGCGCTGGAGGAGGAAAGTGGGGCGCGGCTTCGCGAGATCCTGCATGACCATGAGGTCCACGATTTCGCCGGTCACGGGCCGCGGCTTCTCCGCCTTCTCCTTTGGCACTGCGCGCTGGTAGGCGTCCTTCACGAGCTTGCGCTCGGCGTCGCTACGGATGGAGTCGGCGAGTTTCAGCGCGAGCGTGAAGCCGTCCTTCGGCTGCTGGTCCGGAGGCAGCGCCTCGATGCGCTCCAGCTCCGCGCGCTCCCATGCCTCCTGCGTGATGCGGCTCTTCGGCGACCGCACGCTTTGCAGGTCGGGCGATGTCGGCGCGACCGACTGGCCAAAGACTTCGCCGCGCGCGACCTCGACCGTGGCGCCTTTGCTGTTCACGTCCTCGCCGGAATTGAAGAACGCGTAGAGCTGATAGAACTCGCGCTGCGTGATCGGGTCAAACTTGTGCGTGTGGCACTGCGCGCAGCCGACCGTCAGCCCGAGCCACACCGCGCCGGTCGTGTTCACGCGGTCGATCACCGCCTCGACGCGGAACTGCTCGGGCTTCGAGCCGCCCTCCTCGTTGATGAGCGTATTGCGGTGAAAGGCCGTCGCGATGAGCTGGCTCTTCGTCGGCGCGGGCAGAAGATCGCCGGCCAGTTGCTCTATCGTGAAGCGGTCGAATGGCATGTCGTCGTTCAGCGCCTTGATGACCCAGTCGCGGTACGGCCACATCGCGCGCGGGCCGTCGATGGCGTAGCCGTTCGAGTCGCCGTAGCGCGCCTGGTCGAGCCAGTGCCGGCCCCAGCGCTCGCCGTAGTGCGGGCTCGCGAGCAGCCGCGCGACGACCCGCTCGTAGGCGTCCGGCGCGCGGTCTTCGGCGAAAGCGTGGACCTCCTCCGGCGACGGCAGCAGCCCGGTGAGATCGAGCGAAACCCGCCGGATGAGCGTGGCGCGATCCGCCTCCGGCGACGGCGCGAGGTTTTCGCTTTCGAGTTTCGCGAGGACGAACTGGTCGATGCCATTCTTCGGCCACGTCCTGCCCTTCACAGCGGGCGGCGGATTGGCGCTCAACGGCAGAAAGGACCAGTGCCCCTCATACTCCGCGCCCTGCTCGATCCACTTCCGCAGCGTGGCGGCCTGCTCCTTTGTGAGCGGCGCTTTCTTGCTCTTCGGCGGCGGCATCAGCTCGTCCTTGTCGTGCGAAACGATGCGCGCCATCAGGTCGCTCGCGTCCGGCTTGCCGGGCACCACCGCGCGCACGCCGTCATTGTCCGCGAGCGCTCCGGCGCGCGTATCGAGCCGGCGGTCTCCCTCGCGCTTTTTCTCGTCGGGGCCGTGGCAGTAGAAGCAGGTGCCGGAGAGGATCGGACGCACATCGCGGTTGAAGCTGACCTTCTCCGCCGCCGCCAGGTGCATGGGGGCGAGCACGGCCAGCGATGCGCTGATTTTGAAAACGCTGAGCGGGGACATTTGTAGCGGGCTGAATTACTCCGAATCTCAATTCGCCGCGACTGCGAACATCGAGTCGTCCGTGATTCGCTCCGTAAAACGAGTGCGGATCGCCGGGCTATCGGAGGGACGGGCTCCCGCCCGTACGGGGCGAGCGCAGCGAGGCGGCACGTGGGTTCGCGCGCCGAAGCCGATGCGCCTGCCGACCCGCTCTATGGCGCGGGCTCGATCTTCGCGAGCGCGGCGCGGGCGGCGTCCTGCACGGGCTGGGGCTGGCCGGTGAGGAGTTCGCGGAGCGGCGCCGCAGCAGCCTTTGCGTCGGGGCCGAGCGCGGCGAGCGATTCGCACGCATAGACGCGGACCTTCGGATCCTTCACCGCGAGCGCTTTCACCATGTCCTCCACGCTGCCGCCGCCGATCGCCTTGAGCGCGTCGAGCGCGGGCTGCCGCTCATTGTCGCGCTCCAGCATCGCCACGAGCCCGGGCACCGCGGCGCGCGCGCGTGCGCCGTACTTGGCCACTGCCTGCGCGGCTGGCCGGCGGATGCGGCCGGACTCGTCG
>JAYTML010000370.1:0-4180 GCA_043728655.1 Chthoniobacter sp.
TGATTCTGAACGAAGTTTCGCTCTGGGCGAAGGCGGGGGCGAAACGTAGTGAAGAGCCGAGTCCGCGAGACAGCGCCGGGGCGGAGGCGGGCGGCGCAAGCCTGACTGTAAATGGGCGGAGGCGGCAGGAGGGAGCGGGCGCACATGTCACCCGACCGCCTCCGCCCGCGTACAGTTTGCGATCCTTCACTCCGCCATTGTCGCAAAGCCTCCAAAGGCTGCATTCAGGATGACGGCTTGGGTGATGGGCGCGCTGCGCTCGCTTGCAGCCCGAGCGCTTCACGCGCGTCGCGGGCGAAGCGGAAGCCGGTGAGCGGGGCGGGGGATCCGCGGCCTTTTTCCAGCCCGAGCACCTGAAAGCTGCGCCCCATCATCTGCGGGTGCATCAGCGTCTTGAATGCGCGCAGCTCACGCTGGCTGGCCGCCGTGTCCGCGATCTCGGCGGGAAAATGCAGCGCGCCGAGCGCGACGATGAAATGGTGCTGGTCGGTGAATCCGGCGACGCTCAGTCCGCCGGAGGTGGCGCGCTCGGCGAGCGCGGTGAAATTAATGTGCGCGGTCAGGTCGGTCTCGCCGGGAGCGGCGAGCACGTCATCGGTGCGCCGGTGCTGCACGTAGCCGGTGAGCGTGCCGGCGGTGCGCTCGGGGCGGCAGTACTCGGCGCGGGAAAAGCCGTAGTCGATCACGAGCGCGAAGCCGCGCGTGAGCCGCGCGGCGAGCGCATCCACCCAGTCGAGCGCGGCGAGATTGATCTCGGTGCGATAGCCGGCAGGCAAGGGAGGGAGCTTTGCGAGCGCGGCGAGCAGCGGCGGGCTCGCAATCTCGCGCTCGACGAACGTGAAGCGCCCGGACTCGAAGGCGACATGGCTTTCGCGCCACGCCGCGCCGTCCCAGACGACGGCGTGGATGGGGAAGGCATCCAGCAGCTCGTTTGAAAAATGGACGCCGGTGAACGGCGGCAGCGAGTCGAGCGACGGGAACCACGCCACCTGCCCGGCGAACCCGGTGAGCGCTGCGGTTTGCGCGGCACGCAGCGCGTCGGACGGCTCGATGATCCGGTAGCGCGCGGCCGCGAAACACGCGGGCGAGTTTGCGCGCAGCGCGGTGAGAACGTCGCGCGCGAAGTCGCCGCGATGCGCGCCCTGCTCGGCGATGGTGAAGTCATCCGGCTCGCCGAGCCGCGTCCACATCTCCGCAAACTGCCGCGCGAGCAGCGTGCCGAAGAGCGGCCCGACGCTGACGCTCGTGAAAAAGTCTCCGCCACGCCCGATGGCCGCGCGTCCCGAGGCGTAGTAGCCGTGCGCCGGATCGTAGAGCGCGGCCTCCATGAAATCGCGGAACGGAATCGGCCCGCCGCTGGCGATGCGGTCGCTCAGAATCGTGGTCAGCGCGCCGGACATGGCAGTGATTTTTGACCACGGATTTCACGGATGACACGGATTTTCAGGCACCTCAATCCGTGCCATCCGTGAAATCCGTGGTCGTTCTTCGTCATCAGGCGACAGCCACGGCGGCCTCGATCAGCGGGAGCGCCGCCTGGAGGCTGGCTTCCGAGCGGGCGTGAACGCGCAGGAGCGGCTCGCCACGCGTGACGGTCTCGCCCACGGAGCGGATACCGCTGACGCCGACGGCGAAGTCGATCGCGTCGCTCGCCTTTGCGCGCCCCGCGCCGAGCGCCACGCACGCGCGCCCGATCCCGCCGGCGTCCATGCGCGTGATTTTGCCGTCCGCGCCCGCGCAGACTTCGTGGATGACCGGCGCGCGATGCACCTCGGTGATGCGCTCCAGCGCGCTGGCGTCGCCGCCCTGCGCCTCGGTGAGCGCCACGAATTTCCGCCAGGCGGTCCCGTCCGCCAGCCACTGCGCAAGCTGCGCGCGCGGCGCGTCGGCGACCCGCTCCGCGAGGTCGAGCGTGAGGTCCGTCATGTCCTGCGGTCCGCCGCCGCGCAGGCATTCGACAGCTTCGGCGACTTCGAGCGCATTGCCCGCCGTGCGGCCCAGCGGCTCGTCCATCGGCGTGAGCAGGTGGCTCGTCTCCACGCCCATCTCGCGTCCGACTGTGGCGAGCGCGGCGGCCAGTTCCGCCGCCTCGCCGCGCGTTTTCATGAATGCGCCGGAGCCGAATTTCACATCCAGCACCAGCCGGTCGAGCGACTCGGCGAGCTTCTTCGACATGATGCTGGCGACGATGAGCGGCTGCGACGGCACGGTCGCGGTGACGTCGCGCAGCGCGTAGAGCTTTTTGTCCGCCGGGCAGATGTCGGCCGTCTGGCCGATCATCGCCACGCCGATCCGCGCGAGCTGCGCGAGCGTCTGCTCCTCGCTCAGCGAGACGTTGAAGCCGGGGATGCTTTCGAGTTTGTCGAGCGTGCCGCCCGTGATGCCGAGGCCGCGCCCGGAGATCATCGGCACCCACAGATTGTCGCACGCGAGCAGCGGCGCGAGGACGAGCGAGACCTTGTCGCCGATGCCGCCGGTGCTGTGCTTGTCCACCTTCGGCGGTGATCCGTCGGGATAGCGGAGCACCTTTCCGCTGTGCATCATCGCGCGGGTGAGCGCGCCGGTTTCCGCCGCCGTCATCCCGCGAAAGAAAACCGCCATCGCAAACGCGCTGGCCTGGTAGTCGGGAATCTCGCCCGACGTGTAGCCCCGGATGAACTCCACGATTTCCTCCGCGCCGAGTTCCGCGCCGTCGCGTTTGCGCTCGATGAAAGTGGGGACGTGCATGCGGGAAAGATTCTTGGCAGATGCTCCTACGGCCTCCGCCGCCACACGGCCCACGCCGAGGCGGCGAGGCCGAGCAGCAGCGCGCTGCCCGGCTCGGGCACGAGGCCGGCGGCGATGCCGGTGCCCGGCGCGTCGTCGTAGGCCCAGTTGTGAAGCGTCCCCGCGCCGGTATTGCTGATCGTGATCTGCGCCCAGCCGTAGTGGGTCGGCCCGGCGACGGCGGGTTCAAAGGCGAAGCCGAGGAAGCCCGGCGTGCCGAGCTGAAACTGATTCGCGGCCGGGCCGACATGCGTGCTGCTCCCGCTTTCGCCCGCGGCGAAATTGCTCCCGCCGCCGATGGTTACGCCCGCGCCGAGATTCACGACCTGATCCGCGCCGGTGATGACGGGACGCAGCAGCGCGTCGGTGGCGAGATACACGCCGCCGAAGAACGGATTCAGCCACGGCGCGGTGTTCCAGTCCGCGGGCTGCGTGACGGCTGTCGCGCCGGTGTAGGGGTTCAGGTAAAGGCCGTCCAAGGTGAGCGGGATGGGGAGATTGACCGGGCCGGAGTAAACGACCGCGCTGTGCGCGGACGGCGGCAGGGCGAGGACGGGCAGGGCGCAGAGGATGAGCAGACCGGTGCGGCGGTGGAATGGCATGGTGGGCATGGAAGAGGACGGTTCGTGAATTTGGGCGCGGTTTCCTAAGGCGCGAGGCTCACGCTGATTCGGAAAAACCGCGCCTTTTTCCCCGCGACGAAAACCGGATAGGGCACGCTCACGATCTGGTTCGCGCCGTCATCGGCCAGCACCGCGGGCACCGCGGCGCTGTTCACCCACGTCGCGAGGTCGGCGCTGAATTGCGGCGTGTAGGTCAGGCCCGCGGCGACGTAATCCTTGCGCCGCACGAACAGCGCGCGGAAATCCACTCCGTTCCCGCTCGGCTCCAGCCACGTCCGCGGCAGGCCCGTGGACGTGATCGTCCCCCCGCCGGCCAGCGTCCCCGCGTATAGCAGTTCGCCGTTCCCGCCCGTCACCGGGTTGATGCCGAAGGCGAAATTGAACAGGTTCTTCTGCCCGTTCGCGCCGAGCGCATTCGGGTCGTTCGCCACCGTGTTGCTCGCCGCCCACGCCTCGAAGGCCGTCTGCCCCGTCCCCGTCAGCGCGATGTCGAATGGGTTCTTCGTGCCGGTCACGTTGCTGGCGATGTGAATGGCCGCGCTCCTCGCACCGCTGGCTCCGGGCGTGAAGGTCACGGTGAAAGTCACGCTGCCGCCCGCCGCGGGGACGCTCGTGCCGCTGAGCACGCTCACGGTGAAGTCGCCGGGGTTCGCGCCGTCCTTGGGGGTAAAGGCCAGGCCGGTGAGGTCCGCCGTGCCGGGGTTGGTGATGGTGAAGGTCTTCGCGCTGCTGCTGCTGCTGCCGAGCGTCACGGTGCCAAAGCTCACGCTGCCCGCGCCGTCGGTGAGGGC
>JAYTML010000371.1:0-6802 GCA_043728655.1 Chthoniobacter sp.
TTCATCGAGTGTCAGCGAGTCCGCGGCGCTCGCGTCCAGCCATACGACGAGCCCCTCGCGCGGCGGTTCCTGCGCCACGGCGAAACCGCGGATCACTAAAAGAAACGCGATGACGTGCGAGATCGCCGGTCCAAACCACCGCTTCGATGTTTGGTTCATTTCTCAAACCCTTTCTCGGTGCCGGAGCGTTTCAGCTTCGTCTCGTCGATGGTGCCGCGCTTCCAGTCGCGCGCCATTTGGATGTCGGCGGCGACATTGACGGCGAGCTTCGGGATGTCCACGACGCCCACGCGATTGTAGAGGACGGGCTGTATGTATTGGCGCGTGTAGGCGGTGGCGTAGTTTTTCCAATGCGTCAGCGCGGACTCGAGATGGCGCACGGCGGCGGCTTGCTGCTCAGCGTCGCCCGATAGGTCAAAGGCCGCGAGGTCGCACGCGCCGCGGATTTTCGCCGCGTAGTAAAGGCCGAGGTGCGACATGGATTCGATGTCATCGAGCGTGGCGGTGTATTCCTTCGCATCGCCCGCCGCCGTGGCGCTTCGGAGCGCGGGCAGCTCCTTCAGAGCCTTGCTGGCGTTCGTTTCGAGCATGTCGGCAATTTCCAGCGGCGTAACGCCGCCCTGCTTCTTTGCCCGCCATTCGAGGATGTTTTGCACGCCGCTGCCGGGCATCGCGCTGCCTTCGATGAAATGGCGCACGGTATAAAAACCACGGTATCGCCGATCGCTGAGGCACGCTTCGGGAAACCACTTTAGATCGATGTCGCCCCAGAAAAAACGCGTGATCATCGGGAACACTTTCGAGGCATCGGCCCATGCCGCGGACAGCTTCGCCGCGTCGCTGTTGGCAAAACGCGCAGCGACGAGACGGCGGAAGGTTTCATCCGGCAGGTCGGGATCGTAGGCGAGCCGGCCCCACAGCGCGAAGGACAGCCATTGCTTCTGCATTACGGTCGGTCGCGGCGTGGCGGCATCTTTCGTGAGAAAATCACGACCCCAGATGAAGCCGTCCGGACCCATGTAGAATCCGGCGATCTTGTCGGACCCGGGAATCGCCTTGATGAACGCGCGCGCAAATTCCGGATCAGCCCAGCGGAAGCTGTAGATGTCATCGTTTCGCACCGTGAGCCACGAGCGGAGCTTCGGCGAAAGCAGCGGCAGCACCGGGTCGATGAACTTCGGGCGCGGCACGGAATACATGTGCGCGATGGCGTATTTGAAACTGAGGTCGAAATCGCACGGGATGTCCGCGAAGGCCTGCTCGATCTCGCCGAGGCCGGTCTGGTGAAAGCGATGGATGAGCCGGAATTTCCGCGCCGGCTCGTCTTTCAGCGCGTCGCGAATTCCCTCGCCGTAGGTCATCCAAAGCCACTGCTCCTTGCTCACTGCGCCGATCTTCGCCGGCATCGCCTCGCCCGCCGTGATGCCCATGCCCGCGAGCAGCGGATAGGTCTTCACCGTCTCGCGCACACTTGCGCGGAAATACTCGATCGTGCGCGGGGCGCCCTTGTCGCCGGTGATACCATCGCTGCCCTCCGCGCCGAAGAGGAAGATGTTCCAGGTGAACCAATACACGTCCACGCCGCGGTCCTTCGCGAGCTGCATCACGTCGCGCCAGAACGCGATCTTCTGCTCGATGGTCAGCGGCTTCACGATCTCGTGATCGGCGAGCATCGCCGGGCGCACCATGTCCACGCCGAGGTGGCTGAAGGTGTCGTCGAGCGTCGCGCGCGTGCGCCACACATCGGCGAGCGCGACGTTCGGAAACTCCGGCACCTTCACGATGCTCGGGAAAGGATGCAGATTCCAAAGCGAGAGCACGTTGAACCGGTGCCGCGCCATGTCGTCGAGAAACGCGCGCCAGAAATCCATGCTCCACATCTCGGGGATGTTCGCCTGCGCGGCATCCGAGCAATCCGTGTAACTCGGCGTGCGCAGGTCGAGCGGGATGTTGAACTTGATGCCGCGCTGCGCGATGTGCGGCTGATGTTCGCCGGCCTTCAACTCCGCGAGCGAGCCGGTGCGAATCGCCTCCGCCACGTCCAGCCCGCCATACATCGCGCCCGCCACATCGCCGCCGATGACGCGCACCTTCGCTCCGGCGCGCTCGATGCGATAGCTCTGCGCCGCCCCTTTTGCGACGCTGATCTCCACATCCGGCACGGGCTGTTTTGCGTCCTTCGCCGCGCGCTCGATCTCGGCCGCAGCAAAATGCAGCGGCGCCAAGTCGGACGGTGAAAGCGTGACCTCCGCCCGTGAGACGGAGAGCGCTCCGAGGAGCAGTATTACCCAGACGCGGACGGTTTTCATTTTGGCGAAACCGCATGGAGGATGAGCGGCGCCTTGCCCCAGTCCTCCGGCGGCGTGAGCTTCGCGGTGCCGTTCTCCAACGAGCCAGCGGATGTCCGCGTGCCAGTATGCGGGTTGAACCACTCGGCCTTGAGCGGCGCTTTCGCGCCGGCGATTTCGAGCGTGAAGGGCTTCGCTTCGTTTTGAAACACGACGTATTCGCAGCCCGGATTCGCGAGACACCAGCCCGCGCTCACGAGTTTGCCGGCAGGGTCGAGCGTCCAGTATTCCGTCGCGCGCCAGAAGTCGCCGAAGTGCTTCATCATCGCGTAGCCAGGCGGCACGTCGAGCGGGCGCACCACGTCCCACGCGGTGTAGGTGTAGTAGTAGGCGGTGTAGCCGCCGGCCATCTGGATCTCCCAAAGTGTGCGCAGCGTTTCTTCGGGCGACTCGGCCTTGCCGTAGGTTTTGTCGTTCGGGCCGAGCGGGCCGTGTTCGTAGTCGGACTCCACATTCGCCACCGGCCACGCGCGGCGCGCGCGCTGGCGGACGATGACATCGTGCCAGTTGTTGTGTCCCTGATCGGTGCGGAAATCCGTGAGTTCATCGTAAGCGCCCGAGTCGTTCGCCTTGTCGTCGTCGTGAACGGTCGTGAAGTGATGCCACGCATCATTCTCTCGAATCCATTTCAGCCAGCCCTGCTTGTAGGCCAGATCCTTTTCGTTGTGCGCCTCCTTTGCGAAATCCCAGATGACATTCGGATACGCGGCGTAACGCGCGACGAGCCAGCGGAAGAAAAGCTTCTCCTCGTCGCTGCCGTGCGCGGGCCATTTCACCTGCTTGTTATAGACCTTCATCAGCATGTGCGCCTGCATGCCGCGCTCGGCGAGCGCCGTCATCACGCGGTCGTAATGCTGCCAGTAGGCCAGGTTCATCCGGCTGTGGTCGGGCGCGTGGTTGCTGCCTTCCCACGCATACATCGGCGGCGGGCCGTAATCGTCATCTGCCGTCCTGCCCTTCCGCCAGCCGGTGTCGTGCGCGTAGGAATTGAGGATGACGTAGTTGAACCCATGCTTCGCAATGAGGTCGAGCGACGCCTTCACCGTAGGCACCCCGGGCTTGCCCACGTCGAGCGCCCAGAGCCAGTCGTATTCGTAGCCTTGGAAAAAGAACCGCGTCCCGTCCTCGAAGATGAAGTGATGCGGGTGCGCCTTGTCCACCCGCAGCACGCCGTGGATTTTCAGATTTGCATTCTTCACGCACGTGAACTCGGCAGTCTTGCCATCGAGTTCCTTCACGTCGGACTTCGTCACCAGTGACCAAGCGCCTTCGGCGGTCGGCGCGACACGGATTTTCCAAGTGCCATCGCCATCGAGAAAACCGGGCACATTCAGCACCACGCCGCCCGGCCCTTTCGCTGTCGCGCTGAACGGCACCATGAATGGATTCGCCGCCGCATCCTTCGCAGTGAAACTGAAGTCGTGCGGTTGCCAGCGCGGGACATCCTCGGCATTGGCGCAGCAGAGTAGCGCGATTGGAATCAGTGCTCCGACGAGGAACGCGGGGGAAAAACTTCGGGAATGGGGTGACATAAAACGCAACGCGAATGGACGTGAAATCACACGATCACGCGATCAGTTCCTTGATGACCTGCCCGCCAAACTGGCTGAGCTGCTTGAAGTGTCCCGCGTGATAGCAAGTGAGCTTTTTGTCGTCGGGCATGCCGCGTTGCTTGAAGTCGCGGATGAGCGCGGCCATCGGGCTGTCCACGCTGCGGATGCGCGCCGCGACGTCCGTCCTTTTCAAGCGCAGCATTCATTGCGGCCCGGAATCATTCTGTCTGTTGACCCATGTCGATTGGCAGGGAATTGGCATCTTCAAAAACCCTCCAGCACGATCTTACCGCGCGCGGAACCGCTTTCAATTTGGGCATGCACCTTGCACAGCGTCGCGGCATTGATCTTCCCGGCGACTTTGGTCGCGGTGGAGCGGATGCGCCCCGCATCCACCAGCGTGGCCACTTCGTTCAACAGCTTTCCCTGTTCCACCATGTCCGGCGTGCCGAAGAGCGAACGCGTGAACATCAGTTCCCAATGAATCGACACGGCTTTGAACTTGAACGGCATGATGCTGAGGTCCCCTGGGTCGTCGATCAGGCCGAAGCGGCCCTGCGGCGCAATCAACTCCACGATGTCGGCGAAATGCTTGTCTGTCTGCGTGGTGGAGAACACAAATCCGGGAGCGCCGAGCCCGAGTGCCTTGACCTGCGGTGCAATGGGCTGGCGATGGTCGATCACATGATGCGCTCCGCATTCGCGCACCCACGCCTGCGTCTCAGGGCGGGACGCGGTGGCGATCACCGTCAGATCCGTCAGCGCCCGCAGAAGCTGGATAGTGATCGAGCCCACGCCGCCAGCACCACCGATGATCAGGATGATATTTCCGCCCTGCGCGGTCGGACGTTTGACGTCGAGCCGATCAAACAACATTTCCCAAGCGGTGATCGCCGTGAGCGGAAGCGCCGCGGCTTCCGCGTTGCTCAAGCTGGCGGGCTTCCGCCCAACGATGCGCTCATCCACGAGGTGAAACTCGCTGTTCGTGCCTGGTCGAGCGATGGAGCCGGCGTAAAAAACTGCGTCGCCCGGTTTGAAGTTCTGCACCTCCGGGCCCACAGCTTCGACGACGCCGGCAGCATCAAATCCCAGCACGCGCCATTCACTGCCTTCGGGCGGCTTGCCCATGCGAAGTTTGGTGTCCACGGGATTCACCGACACGGCGATGATCTTGACGAGCAGGTCGCGACCTTCGGCTTTGGGCTTCTCCAAGGTGATGTCCTGGAGCGCGTCTTCGCGCTCAATCGGACCCGGTGTTTTGTAAGCTATGGCCTTCATAAAGTATTGTTTTCGATCTGCTCCGAAGGAGGTTCAAACGAATGCGAGGTGACTACGCGATCAGTTCCTTGATGACCTGCCCGCCGAATTGGCTGAGCTGCTTGTAGCGGCCCGCGTGGTAATAGGTCAGCTTGTTGTCGTCGAGGCCGAGCAGGTTCAGCAGCGTGACGTGCATGTCGCGGATGGGGTGGACGACCTCCACGGCCTTCAGGCCGAGTTCATCGGTCGCGCCGACGATGCTGCCCTTTTTCACGCCCCCGCCGGCGAGGAGCATGGTCATCGCCTTGTTGTTGTGGCCGCGACCGAGGGAATAGACGCCGCCGCGCTTGTTGTTGTCGGGCGTGCGTCCGAATTCGCCGCACCAGATGACGAGCGTGTCGTCGAGCATGCCGCGTTGCTTGAGATCGCGGATGAGTGCGGCCATGCCCCGGTCCACGCTGCGGATGCGCTCGGTGTGGGCGCGTTCGAGGTAATCGTGACTGTCCCAGCCGCCGCTGAAGATTTGCACAAAACGCACGCCTTTCTCGACGAGCCGGCGCGCGAGGAGGCACTGGCGGCCGAACGTGGCGGTGTCCTTGTCGTTCATCCCATACATTTCGCGCGTGGCTTCGGTCTCGCCCTTGAGGTCGATCACGTCGGGCACTTCCATCTGCATGCGATAGGCAAGCTCGTAGGTGTCCATGTGGCCGGGCCCGCCTTCCATGAAGAGCATGATGACGTTCTTCGCCTTTGCAGGGAACATCGGCGCTTTCGGCGCGAGCAGATTCCCCAGCGGAGCAGCGGGCGCGGCGAAACCTTCCGACGCGAGCAATTTGGTGAACGCAAGCGAGCCGAGCGTGGCGCCGAGGCCATGAAGCATCTGGCGGCGCGTGATCGCGTTTGAAACAGGACGGGAGCAAATCGAGTGGTTCATGGCGTGTCAGTAGAGGTAGGCGAACTCGTGGGTGTTGAACAAAGCGAGGCACACGTCGGCGAGCGCCCGGGTCTCCGGGCTCACGTCGGCGGGTTTCTTGTCGGGGACGTAGTTTTCAAAGCCCGGCAGGATCTCTTCATATTCAAAGACCTTGCCTGAAAACTCCTCGACCAATGACCGTGTGATGCGCGTGGGATACTTTTCCGTCTTCGGCGTCGCGCCACGATGGTAGGTCTGCATGTCGGCGAGATAAGCGGTCATGCGCTTGCTTTCTGTGTCCGTCGGCGCGCGTCCGAGTGCGAGATGGAAGGCGCGCTCAATCTGTTCGGCTGGCGTCTTTGCTTCGCGCTGGAGCCGGACGGCGAAGGCGATGGAACGATCCGTCGTCAGGTCGCTGTTCATCATCGTGAAGGCTTGCGGCGACACCGATGCGGAATCGCGCAGGTCACACGATTCATTGGGATTCGGGAGATTGAAGACTTCGAGGAACGGATCGGCCTGACCGCGCACGCGATAGGCGTAGATGCTGCGGCGATTGCGTTCCTGCGGTGTGCGCGAAGGCTGATACGCAGGCGCGAGCGAGAACTGGATCATGCGCGGTTGGAGCGCGACCTCCATGTTGATCTCCGGCATGATGGGCAGGCCGCCGAGCGTGGGATCGAGTTCACCGGTGACAGCCAGCATCGCGTCGCGCAACTCCTCGGCGGTGA
>JAYTML010000372.1:0-2381 GCA_043728655.1 Chthoniobacter sp.
CAAGCGGCACGCCGACTACACGAAGAGCCAGAAGGCGTTCAAGGTGCTCGCGCTTTGGGAGGAGATGCTGCCGAAGTTCGTGAAGGTGATGCCGAAGGACTACAAGCGCGTGCTCCAGGCGCTCGCCAAGGCGCAGGCCGACGGGCTCAGCGGCGACGACGCGCTGAATGCCGCGTTTGAAGCCAACGCCCGCGACGTCGCGCGCATCGGCGGCGGCTAGCAGGGAAAGACAGGGAACAAGAACTCACAGACCACCATGGGAAAACCAACAGGCTTCATCGAATATCTCCGCGAAATCCCCGCCGATCGCGCGCCGCTCGAACGCGCGCGGGACTGGGACGAATTCCACTTTCACATGCCGGAGGACAAGCTCCGCACGCAGGGTGCGCGGTGCATGGATTGCGGCGTTCCATTCTGCCACAGCGGCACGCTCATCAGCGGAATGGCGAGCGGCTGCCCGATCAACAACCTCATCCCCGAGTGGAACGACCTCGTCTATCGCGGCCTGTGGAAGGAAGCGCTGGAGCGGCTGCACAAGACGAACAACTTCCCCGAGTTCACGGGACGCGTCTGCCCCGCGCCGTGCGAAGGCTCGTGCGTGCTCGGCATCAATGCGCCGCCTGTCACGATCAAGAACATCGAGGTTTCGATCATCGACAAAGGCTGGGACGAGGGCTGGGTCACGCCGCAGCCGCCGTCGGTTCGGACGGGAAAAAAAGTGGCCGTCATCGGCTCCGGTCCCGCCGGTCTCTGCGCCGCCGCGCAGCTCAATCGCGCCGGGCACACCGTCACCGTTTTCGAGCGCGCCGACCGTCCGGGTGGGCTGCTGATGTATGGCATTCCGAATATGAAGCTGGACAAGGAGAAGGTCGTCCTGCGCCGCATCAAGCAGATGGAAAACGAGGGCATAACCTTCGTGTGCAACACCGCGGTCGGGCAGAACTACCCGGCGGAAAAACTGCGCGCCGAATTCGACGCGACCGTCATTTGCACCGGCGCGACCGAGCCGCGCGATCTCCCGATCGAAGGCCGCCCGCTCAAGGGCATCCACTTCGCGATGGACTTCCTCACCGCGAACACGCGCTCCGTTTTGGACAAGCACAAGAACGGCAACTACGTCACCGCCGAGGGCAAGGATGTCATCATCATCGGCGGCGGCGACACCGGCACGGACTGCGTCGGCACCTCGATGCGCCACGGGTGCAAGTCGCTCGTGCAGGTCGAGATTTTGCCGAAGCCGCCGATGGATCGCGCGAAAGACAACCCGTGGCCCGAGTGGCCGAAGGTTTACAAGATGGACTACGGCCAGGAGGAGGCCGCCGCGAAATTTGGCGACGATCCCCGCGTCTATCTCACCACCGCGACGAAATTCGAGGGCGACGAGAACGGCCACGTCAAAGCCGTGCACACCGTGCAGGTCGAGTGGTCGCGCAATGACAAGGGCCAGTTCATCCCGAAGAACGTGCCCGGCACCGAGAAGGTGCTGCCCGCTCAGATCGTCCTGCTCGCGATGGGCTTCCTCGGGCCGGAGCAGCCGCTTCTCGACGGCCTCGGCGTCGAGCGCGACGCGCGCAGCAACGTGAAGGCGGACTTTGAGAAATACACGACCAGCATCCCCGGAGTCTTCGCCGCAGGCGACTGCCGCCGAGGACAGAGCCTCGTCGTGTGGGCCTTCAACGAAGGCCGTGGCGCAGCCCGCGAGTGCGACCGCTTCCTGATGGGCAGCACTGATCTGCCGTAGGCTGCGATCGCTGTCTTGGCAGCGGGGGCGTTGCGTGGCAGCTTCCAAGCATGTCCACGATCACTGTTCCTCTGCCGGACGAGGATCTGAATTTTCTTCGCGCCTATTCGAGCGCGCAGGGGATCTCAGCGGAGGCTTTCCTCGCGCGGCAGGCGCGGAATCTTCGCGAGTATCTTGAGCGACCGATCCATCCCGATGTGGAGGCCGGCAGCGGCATCGTGAAGGCGGAAATCGGTGAACGGGCCATCTATCGCGAGCACATCGAGAAGAAGCACGCGTGACGGTTACCGTGGACATTAATGTCCGTTGGATGTTTTTCAAAAGCGTCAGCCGCACTACGCGGCATCCGCGCAGGTGGTGAGCCTGGTGGCGGCGGGGACCGTGAATGGCGTGTTCCCCGCGCACGGACTGACGACCCTCTATTACCTCGTGCGAAAGCACGCCTCGAAATCAGACGCCGAGGAGGCGATGGATCGGGTATTGCGCCATTTCAAAATCGGCAACCTCGACGCCTCGGGCTGGGATGAGGCGAGGCGACTGCCTTTCGCAGATTTTGAGGACGCGGCGGTTGCAGTTGTGGCGAAAGCCTCGGGTTCGACTTTCATCGTCACGCGAAACGTGGACGACTTCGCAGGTTCAC
>JAYTML010000373.1:0-6085 GCA_043728655.1 Chthoniobacter sp.
CTTGCACTTCCGCCCGGCCTCATGGGCTATGCAGCCGGCTTCCTCGCACGCCGCCGATCGCTCCCGCTCGCAGTAGTCTGCGGCGTTGCCGGGCTCGCGCTCGGACTTTTTACCGAGTGGCGCTTCGCTCCATTCGTTGATGACAGCAGCCTGCTGTATTTCATCACCCAAATTCACGCCCTCAAACCGATCACGCTTCTGATGCTCGCTCTCGGCGCAGTTCTCAGCTACTGGCTCGCCCTCGGCCGGCCAGCGGATTCCGGCACGCGCCCCGCGTAGATCCCGCCGGCATTGGCGCGGAGCCCGCCCGCGTCACCTGATGCGGTCGAAACGCCGTATCCGACAGGACGCCCGCTTGCCACCACTGTCCCGCTGCCCTACGTTTCGCGCCCTTTCCACTATGAGCACGCCACGTTTCACCATCTACGACACCACTCTCCGCGACGGCACGCAGGGGACCGGGATTTCGTTCTCGGTCGTGGACAAGATTCGCGTGGCGGAAAAGCTCGACGCGTTTGGCGTGCATTACATCGAAGGCGGCTGGCCGGGCTCGAACCCGAAGGACGTCGCGTTTTTTGAGGAGGCCGCGAAGCTCACATGGAAGAACGCGAAGATCACCGCCTTTGGCATGACCCGGCGCGGCAAGGTGCGCGTGGAGGATGACCCGCAGGTGCAGACGCTCCTCGATGCAAAGACGCCCGCCGTGACCGTCGTCGGCAAGACGTGGCCACTGCATGTGACGGAAGTTTTCAACGTCTCGCTCGAGGAAAACCTCGCGATGATCGCCGACACCGTCGCCCATTTGAAAAAGCACGGGCGCGAGGTGCTCTACGATGCCGAGCATTTTTTCGACAGCTACCGCGAGGACCGCGACTACTCGCTGCGCACGGTGAAAGCGGCGCGCGACGCCGGGGCGGATCTCATCGTCCTCTGCGAGACGAATGGCGGAAACCTGCCGGATTTCATCGAGCAGGTGACGCGGGAGGTGATCGCCGAGCTGGGGCAGCCCGTCGGCATCCACACGCACAATGACGGCGGCGTGGGCGTGGCCAATGCGCTGGCCGCCGTGCGCGCCGGCGCGGTGCAGGTGCAGGGCACGATCAACGGCTACGGCGAGCGCGTGGGAAACTGCAATCTCACGACCATCATGCCGAATCTTCAGCTCAAGATGGGCATCGAACTCGGGCTCGATCTCGCCGGGCTGCGCGACCTCGCGCATTTCGTGGACGAGCTGGCGAATGTGCCGCACGACATCCGCGCGCCTTACGTGGGCGCGGCCGCTTTCACCCACAAAGGCGGGCTGCATGTGCACGCGGTGCAAAAGCTCGCGCGCACCTACGAGCACGTGGACCCGGCGCTGGTGGGAAATGAGCGCATCATCACGATCTCGGACATGTCCGGGCAGTCGAACGTCATCGTGAAGGCGGAAAAGCTCGGCTTCAAACTGGCGAAGGGCGCGCCGGAAGTGGCGGCGATCCTGACCGAGGTGAAGCGGCTCGAAAGCGAGGGCTACGAGTTCGAGGCCGCGGAGGCTTCCTTCGAGCTGCTCATCCGCCGGCATCTCGGCCAGCAGCGCCCGCTCTTCGAGCTGGAGGAATACCACTGCTCCTTCCGCCGCGCGGCCCAGGCGCACTGGAACAAGTGCGAGGCGACCGTGAAGCTGCGCGTCAAAGGCCAGCCCGAATACACCGTGGCAGAGGGCGACGGCCCGGTGAACGCGCTCGACGCCGCGCTCCGCAAGGCGCTCCGTCCCTCCTATCCCGGCATCGACTCGATCCAGCTCGACGACTTCAAAGTCCGCATCAGCAACGGCCAGCTCGGCACCGCCGCCCGCACCCGCGTCCTGATCGACTCGACCGATGGCGACGAGCACTGGGGCACCGTGGGAGTCAGCGACAACATCATCGAGGCGAGCTGGCTCGCGCTCGTGGACAGCTTTGAATACAAGCTGGGCAAAGGCGCGCCGAAGGACTGATCGCGGCGCGTCCAAATAGCGGGCGCCCTTGGCCGGGGCCCAGATTGAATTGTCGAGCCCGCGCGTTACTTTTGCTCGCGCCGTCGTCCGCGCGTGCGGTATCACCTGCGGCGCTTCCCCTCCCCCCGCCGCCCGTCATTTCAACCCACGAATCGGAACAAAACTATGGCCCAAGCAATCATGGATCCCGACGAAGTGCGCCGCTTCGCCCAGGAACTGAAGCGCTTCAATGACGACGTGCAGGCCAAGGCCGGCTCGCTCCAGGCCCGCTTCGCCGCGCTCGGCAGCTCGTGGCAGGATCAGGAGGGGGACAAGTTTGGCGAGGAGTTCCTCACCACGATGAAGGTGCTGAAAAAATTCGTCGAGGTCTCGGAAAAGCACACGCCCTACCTGCTGCGCAAGGCGCAGCGGATCGAGGACTACCTCTCCCAGCGCTGAGGCATGGCGAATCAGGTCCGAGTCACGTCGATCGACGCGCTGGAGTCGCTCCGCTCGGCCCTGATCATTTTTCTGACAAAGGCGCGGCGCTCGATCGATGACGTCAGCGACGACGTGCGGCGGACGCGGATGTGGCTCCAGCACGACCAGCGTTTCCACTGGGAGGGCGAAGTGCGCAAGCGGCAGAAGGCGCTCGGCCAGGCCGAGCAGGAGCTACTCAGCGCCAAGCTCTCCGGCCTGCGCGACAACCTCGTGGTGCAGCAAAACGCGGTGCGCAAGGCCAAGGCCGCGCTCGCGGAGGGAGAGGAAAAACTGCGCAACGTGAAGCGCTGGAACCGCGACTTCGAGAGCGCCTCCGCACCGATGCTGAAGCGCCTGGAGGGCCTGCGGCAGTATCTCGACTTCGAACTGCCGGAGGCCATCGCCTACCTCGTGCAGGCCCAGCGCACGCTCGACGCCTACACGGAAGGGCCGGCACCGGAAGCGGCGGCCCCGCCCACCGACACCACGCCCACCTTATGAGCACCCAAGCCAGCGCCGGAAATCTGTCCGGCGCATTGAAAGAACTCAGCATGCGCTGGCAGGAAACCAGGGCGCACTGGCACGACGTAAAAAGCCGCGAGTTCGACCGGACCTATCTCGAAAAACTGCCCAACGACGTGGGCCGCGCGATGAGCGTGATGGAGGAAATCAGCACGCTGCTCAAGAAGGTGAGGCACGACTGTGAGTAGCCGCACGGACCTGCGCGTGAGCCGCGCGCTCGCGCTGCTCGCGGAGCTGAAGCGGACCGTCGCGGACTTTGCGAAAAGGGAGGAGACACTTGTGCGCGACCTCGGCCGCCAGCGCGGCGCGACCCTGCGCAAACACCGTGATGCCGCGGAGAATGCCGAGGCCCGGCTGGCCGCACAGACCGCGGAGACGGCGGGGCATTTCCAGACCGCCGAGGAGCGCACGCGGGCGCGCTACGAAAGCCGCCGCGAGCGCGTGCAGCGCCTGCGCACGACCGGCCTGCGCAATCTCCCGAAACGCGCGCAGGAGGCCAAGCAGCGGTGGATGGGCGACCTGCAGATGCGGCAGTTCCGCGCCGAGCGGAAGCAGACGGCGGATCAGGACTCAGCGGGCAAGGCACTAGCGGAATTCAACGCCCGGCTCGCGGAGCAGCGCGCACTTTTCACCTCGCTGAACTCCACGGCGAAGAAGGCCTTCGGCGGCTACAGCGCCTTTCAGCGGCTGCTCCGCCGGCCTCGGGCGACCGCCGACGGGAGCGGCGACCAGGAGCAGCATTTCGCCGATCTCCAGGCCCAGCTCGCCGCCGCGCATGATCAGCTCGCCGCCTTCCGGCGCTTCGCGATACCGCGCATTTTCAGCGCGCTGCCGCTCGCGCTGCTCATTCCATTCATCGCCTTCGCGGGCCTCGCCCTGGCCTTCGGCCTCGGCGCGAACGCCACCACTTTCGGCATCGCCGGCGGCGGCATCGCGGTGCTGATCGCCACGATCTGCATCCTGCACTTTCTCGGCCTCGCTCCCTCGCGCCCATCCGCCACCGCCTGCGCCCACGCGCTCGCCGAGGCGGACCGGCTCCACGCCGCGTGCGCGGCTGCCGCGGCCGTCAGGCACGCCGGGGAGAGCGCAGCGATCAAGGCCGAGTTTGAAGCCACATCGGCGGTGATCGCCGAGCAGTGGGGCCGCGCGGACGCCGTCGAGGCTGAGTTTGAGGTCGCGGCGCGGGAAAAGATCGAGACGCAGGTCCCTCGGGTGTTTGAGAAAATCGCCAGCTACTCCCGGCCCCGCCTCGCCCGAATCGCCACCGAGGGCGCTGCGCGGACGAAGGAGATCGAAACCGCAGGCGCGGATCAAAAGCAGACGATCAGCGGGGCGCACGGGACGGAGGTCGCCGCGCTCGACGCTGACGAAAGCACGCGCTGGGCGCAGATCGAAGCCGAGTGGCAAAGCGCCATCACGCCGCTCTACGGCAACCTTGCCGCTATGCACGCCGCGGTGGACGAGAAGTTCCCGCCATGGACAGCGGCGCTTGCGGAAACGTGGACGCCACCCGCCGAGTTCACGCCAGCCACGAAATTCGCACAGCTCGACTTGGACCTCACGAAGGACGCCCATCCGCAGGACACGCGCCTTGCATTGCCCGGCCCGCCGCAGGTCTCCATCCCGCTCTCGCTCACGTATCCCGACCACGGCTCGCTCCTTTTTGAGACGCAGGAATCCGGCGGCCCGGCAGTCATCGGCGCGCTCGACAACATCATCCTCCGCCTGCTCGCGACCACGCCGCCCGGCAAGATCGCCTTCACCATCATCGACCCCGTGGGGCTCGGGCAGAATTTCGCCGGCCTCATGCACCTCGCCGACTACGAGGAGGCGCTCATCAACCGCCGCATCTGGACCCAGCGCGACCAGATCGAGGAGCGCCTCGCCGAACTCGCCGAGCACATCGAGAAGGTGATCCAGATGTATCTCCGCAACGAGTACAGCACGATCACCGAGTACAACGAACAGGCCGGCAGCGTCGCCGAAAAATACCTCTTCCTCGTCATCGCCGACTTCCCCGGAAACTTCAGCGAGAGCGCCGCAAAACGCCTCCAGAGCATCGCGCTCAGCGGGCCGCGCTGCGGCATCTTCACACTCATCCACTGGGACCAGCGCCAGCCGATGCCCGACGGTTTCACTCCCGACGAGCTGCGCAAAAGCAGCGTCTGCATCCGGCGCGAAAACGGCGCGTTCACCCTCGGCAAAGCGCAGACCGACGCCGGGGCCGCGCTCGTTTTCGACCCGCCGCCGGACGCCGATCTGTCCGTCACGCTCACCAACAAAATCGGCAAAGCCAGCATCGACTCGAACCGCGTGGAAGTCCCCTTCGAGCAGATCGCGCCGAAGCCCGAGGAGCTGTGGACGCACGAGACGACGAGCGAACTGCGCGTCGCCGTCGGTCGCACGGGCGCGACGAAACTCCAGTACCTCGCCATCGGCAAAGGCACGAAGCAGCACGCGCTTTTCGCAGGCAAAACCGGCTCGGGAAAATCCACGCTCTTCCACGTCATCATCACCAACCTCGCGCTCGCGTGCTCGCCGGAGCAGGTCGAGTTCTACCTCATCGATTTCAAGAAAGGCGTGGAGTTCAAATGCTACGCCGAGAAGCGCCTGCCGCATGCCCGCGTCATCGCGATCGAATCCGACCGCGAGTTTGCGCTCAGCGTTCTCCAGCGCGTGGACGAGGAGCTGAAGCGGCGCGGCGATATGTTCCGCAAACTCGGCGTGCAGGACGTGGCCGGCTACAAACGCGCCGGCGGCACCGAGCCGATGCCGCGCTCGCTCCTGCTCATCGACGAGTTCCAGGAATTCTTCGTCGATGACGACACCATCGCGCAGACCGCCTCGCTGCTCTTCGACCGCATCGTGCGCCAGGGCCGCGCCTTCGGCATCCACGTCCTGCTCGGCTCGCAGACGCTCGGCGGCGCTTACTCGCTGGCCCGCGCCACGCTCGGGCAGATGGTCATTCGCGTCGCCTTGCAGTGCAACGAAGCCGACGCCTACCTCATCATGGACGACAGCAACTCCGCCCCGCGCCTCCTCACGCGCCCCGGCGAAGGCATCTACAACGACGCCGCCGGCGCGGTCGAAGGCAACAGCCCATTCCAGGTCGTCTGGCTCCCCGACCAG
>JAYTML010000374.1:0-6732 GCA_043728655.1 Chthoniobacter sp.
GTCCGGCTTGTCAGCTCCGACCTCGCTCGAAATGACGATCGGGTCGAATGCGTCCGCGATCCCCAAGTCCGCGAGAATGGCGCGCAGGCGTCCGTCGAAATTGGAAATAACACCCAGGCGGTAGCGTGAGCGGAGCGACTCCAGCACCGGGGGCACTTCGGGGAAAAGCTGCCAGACACCGGGCTTGGTGAATTCGTCGTAGAGTTCGGAAAAATACGCGTCGCGATCCATCGCACCCGCACCGACACGGCAGCGCTCCAGCACGCGGGCCACAAGTTCCTGCCACCAGCCGCGGTCATCACCGGCCCTCGGCGCGCGCGTCGCCGCACGGGACGGCATCGCCTTCCACACCGCCGGAAACGCAGCGTGCAAATCCGCCTCCGCGATCTCGCATCCGTGGCGAAGCGCCACCTCGCGGTAGTGGTGGCCTGCACCGCGAGGCAGATGGAAAAGCGTGCCGGCAGCGTCAAAGAATATCGTTTCGATCATGGGCCGCAGATGACGCCGGATGCCCCTCCGGTCAATGCCGGGCCGCGATGAGCGCCGCTGCGCTGCAATATCATTCCGCCGGAGACGCCCGTGGTTTCCCGCCTTGACGCCACACAGGCACTCCCGTAAATTCCCGCCATTCCAATCCCGGCTTCAGCCAAGTGGGCCACAAACCCACTTTTTTTTGTCCCCGGAAGTGAACACCATTTATGAACAGTGAAATCCTCGCAGGCCTCGACTTTTTTGAGCGCGACAAGGGCATCAAGCGTGAAGTGCTCCTCGAAGCGATCAACACCGCCGTGCTCACGGCCGCCCGCAAGGCGGTCGGCCCGGCGAAGGATTTGCGCGTCGAGATCGACCCCAAGTCGGGCGAGATCAAGGCCTACGCAAAGCTGACGGTCGTCGAGAAAATCGAGAACAAGCACGACGAGATCTCCTTAAAGACCGCGAAGCTGTTCAAGGCCGACATCCAGATCGGCGAGGAAATCGAAGTGCCGGTCACCCCGAAGGACTTCGGGCGCATCGCCGCCCAGACCGCCAAGCAGGCGATGATGCAGCGCATCCGTCAGGCGGAGAAGGAGATGATTTACGACGAGTTCAAGGATCGCGCCGGCGAGATCGTGAGCGGCACGGTCCGGCGTTTTGACCGCTCCGACGTGGTCGTCGATTTGGGAAAATTTGAGGCGCTCATGCCGAACCGCGAGCGCGTGCAGACCGAGGACTACAACATCGGCGACCGCATCCGCGCCTACGTCGTCGCGGTGGAAAACGGCGTGCGCGGCCCCGAGATCATCATTTCGCGCAGCCATCCGAATTTCGTCCGCCGCCTGTTCGAGATGGAAGTCAGCGAAATCAACGACCGCACCGTCGAGATCAAGGGAATCGCCCGCGAAGCCGGCTACCGCACAAAGATCGCCGTCTTCAGCGCGAACGAGAAAGTCGATCCCGTCGGCGCCTGCGTGGGCATGCGCGGCTCGCGGGTGAAAAATATCGTCCGGGAACTGAACAACGAGAAGGTGGACATCATCCGCTGGAGCGCGGACTTGAAGGAACTCGTCCTCGAAGCGCTAAAGCCCGCGAAGGTGAAGAGCGTCACGCTCGACGAATCGAAAAAGGCAATCCTCATCAAGGTGGATGAAGACCAGCTTTCGCTCGCGATCGGCAAACGCGGGCAAAACGCGCGCCTGACTTCGCGGTTGACCGGCTGGGATATCAATATCGAGGAAGACAAGTCGGCGGCGGAAATCTTCAAGACGAAGAAGGAAACCGCAGCCAACTCGTTTGCTGATGCGCTGCAGATCACCCCGGAGATGGCGGCCACCCTCGTGAGCGTGGGCATGAACAGCGTCGAAGTCATCGCCAGCGGCAGCGAACCGCAGGACATCGCTGACGCCCTCGGCATCGACCTCGCCGCCGCCACCGCGATCCACGAAGCCGCGCGCCGCGAATACGACAAGACTGCGGCCGCCGCGAAGTAGCCATGAGGCCCAGCTTTTACGAAACTTTTGATGCCCACAAAAACCACCAACAAACCGAGCGGAAAAAAGCCCGACGACGCCAAGTCAAAGACCAAGGGGACTCCTGCGTCCAAGGCGACTGCCAGGTCCGCCGCGCCCGCTGAGAAATCCAAGCCGGCGGAAGCCGCTGAACCGACGCCAAAGAAAGCGCCCCAGGAGACCGTCTCGCTGATCGACGCGAAGCCCAAGCGGCGTGCCCGGACGGCGGCAGAGTTGGAAAACAAGCCATTCGCACACATCCCGATCTCGAAAATCCTCGAGCCGGAAGCCCCCAAGCCAGCCGCCCCACCTGTCGAGGCCTTGGCCGCCTCCTCCGAAGCAGAAGCGCCACCGGAGACTGCCGCAGAAAGCGATGCAGTCGGTGAAGCCACGCCGGTGAGCGACGCGAAGATCATCCATCTCAAGCCCCCGTTCACCGTCAAGGACCTCGCCACGGCGATGGGGATTCGCCCGTTTCAAGTCATCGGCGATCTGATGGAGATGAACATTTTCGCCTCGATCAACCAGTCCATCGAGACGGATATCGCATCCAAAGTCTGCACCAAGCACGGATTCACTTTTGAAAAGGACAAACGCAAGGAAGGCGGTGGCGTTCACAAGGTTGTAGTTGTTCCGGAAGCGCCGAAACCCGAGAAGCCGAAGAAGGCCGAACTCGTCCAACGCGGCCCCATCGTCACATTCATGGGCCATGTCGACCACGGCAAGACGACCCTCATGGACGCGATTCGGAAGACCCGCGTCGCCGCAGGCGAGGCCGGTGGCATCACCCAGCATATCGGTGCCTACAGCGTCACTCACAACGGCCAGAAGATCACTTTCCTCGACACCCCGGGTCACGCCGCATTCACCGCGATGCGCGCCCGCGGCGCCAGCGTCACAGACATCGTGGTCCTCGTCATTGCCGCAGACGACGGCATCATGCCGCAGACCCTCGAGGCCTTGAATCACGCCAAGGCCGCCAAGGTCACTATCATTGTCGCCGTCACGAAGATGGACGCGCCCGGAGCCAATCTCGACAAGGTCAAAGGCCAGCTTCAGGAAAAGGGGCTCACGCCGGAGGATTGGGGCGGCTCAGTCGGCATCTGCCCGGTCGCCGCACTCAAGGGCCAGGGGGTGAACGAACTGCTGGAACGCATCCAACTCGAATCCGAAGTTCTCGAGTTGAAAGCCAGCTCGCAGCAGATGCCCCGCGGTTCCGTCATCGAGGCTCAGATCGAGCAGGGTCGCGGCCCCACCGCTACGATCATCGTGAAAACCGGCACCCTCACCGCCGGCATGCCATTCATTTGCGGCAAGTTTTACGGAAAGGTGAAATCACTCATCGACGACCTTGGGAAACCGATCAAGGAAGCCGGCCCCTCCACTCCCTGCAGAGTGCTCGGCTTCTCCGGCCTGCCCTATGCGGGAGACGAACTGGTCGTCCTCGAGAGCGAACGCGCCGCCCAGCGCCTCAGCGAAGAGCGCATGGAAGAGGAGCGCCTTGGCAAACTCGCCAGCCCTCAGCGCGCCACGCTCGAAAGCCTTTTCGATACGCTCAAGGAGGGGCAGAAGAAGAAGCTCTACGTCATCCTCAAGTCAGACGTGCAGGGCTCTCTGGAGGCGATCATCACCTCGCTCGGGGAAATCCAGAGCAAGAAGATCGACCTCGAAATCGTCCACAGCGCAGTCGGTCCGATCAGCGAAAACGACATTCTCCTCGCCACGGCCTCAAACGCCGTCGTCGTCGGTTTCAATGTAAAGACCGAGGCCACCGCCGCGAATACCGCCCGGCGCGAAGGCATCCAGATCAAGCTCTTCTCGATCATCTACGAACTCATCGACCAGATGAAGGAGGCGATGGCCGGCATGCTCGATCCGGAGACCCGCGAAGCCGTCATCGGCCACGCCGAGGTCAAGAAAGTATTCGAGCTTTCCAAAGGGCTCGTCGCCGGGTGCGCCGTCATCGACGGCCGCATCTCCCGCACCGGCCGCGCCCGCGTCCTCCGCGGCCGCCAGCCGATCTACGACGGCGGTCTCGCCACGCTCCGCCGCTTCACGGACGACGTGAAGGAAGTCCGCTCCGGCCTCGAGTGCGGCATCAAGCTTGGCGACTTCAACGATTACGAACCCGGCGACATCATCGAGTGCTACACGCTCGAGAAACTCCCGCAGAAGCTGTGATCGGAAAGTTGAAAGTTGTTAGTTGAGAGTTGAGAGACGCGCCCCTCGCGCGCATCGCCCGGCTCCACCAGCGGCGGCTCTCAACACTCAACCAATGAACTCTCAACTTCCATGAAGCACCGTCTCGAACGAGTCAACGAGCTGATCCGGCGCGAACTGGGCGAACTCATCAACCGCGAGGTTTCTTTTGGAGGCACGCTCGTCACCGTGCAGCAGGTCGATATCACAGGCGACCTGAAGCACGCCCACGTATTCATCAGCGTCATGGGCAGCGAGGAGCAGGCAAAGGCTGCGTTCGCGAAACTCCACGCCAACCGGGTGAACCTGCAGCATCTCCTTTCAAAACGCGTCGTCCTCAAGTTCACCCCGCACCTGCATTTCAAAATTGACGACTCCATCGAGCGCGGCAATCGCATCATCGATCTTCTCGGAGAGATCGACATCCCGCCCGACGAGCCACTCGGGCAGCCGCCGTCCGATGAAAAGTAACTGCACCTTCGCCGAGATCGCCGAAGTCCTGCGCACACACCAGCGCTTCGTCGTCATCAGCCATGCGCGCCCCGATGGCGATGCGCTCGGCTGCACCCTCGCGATGACTGTCTGCCTCCGCCAGCTCGGCAAGGATGTCATCGCTTGGAACGAGGACGGCATGCCGGAAAAATTCCGCTACCTCCCCTGCTCCTCACTTGTCTGCAAGCCACCCCGCCAGGCGCAGACCTTCGACGTGGCCATCGTCCTCGACAACGCCGTTGAAAGCCGAGCCGGCACCGCACGAAAGGCCATTGCCCATGCCGACGTGTGGATCAACATCGACCACCACTTCACCAACGAGCGCTACGGCGACCTCGCCTATGTCGATCCCACCGCCCCCGCCGCCGGGCAGGTGCTGTACGAGCTGTTCCGCCAGTGCGACCTGCCGCTGACCTACGAAATGGCTGACAGCCTCTTCGTCGCGATCAGCACCGACACCGGGTCATTCCAGTATCCAAACACGACCGCTCGCACCTACGAGATAGCCGCCGACCTCATCCGCGCCGGCGCGAATGTCGGCGAACTCTCGCAGAAAATGTACGAGAGCTATCCACGCCGCCGCCTGGAACTCCTCCGCGCCCTGCTGAACGTCCTGCGCTTCACGAGCAAAGATCGCGTCGCCAGCTTCGCGCTTACCGTAGCCACCGCACGCACGCTAGGCATCCGCCCCGACGACGCCGAAGGGCTGATCGACTATATCCGCTCGATCGACAGCGTCATTGCCGCCGCCTTTTTTGAGGAAATGGGCGATGGAAAAATCCGCATCAGCCTGCGCTCGAAGTCGCCAAAGGTCGATGTCAGCAAAGTCTGCGGCATGTTCGGCGGCGGCGGACATAAGCTCGCGGCCGGCGCCCGCGCGGCCGGAACCCTCGCCGACGTGCAGGAAAAAGTATTGCAAGCCCTCGACCATGAATTTGACCAGCCTTGACGGTGTCCTCCTCGTAGACAAAGCGCCCGGCATGACCTCGCACGACGTGGTCGCGATCGTCCGCCGCAACCTCAATACCAAGAAGGTCGGACACTGCGGCACGCTCGATCCCCTCGCCACGGGCCTGCTCATCATCGTGCTCGGACGCGGCACAAAGATTCAGGACCTGCTCATGGCCGAGGACAAGGAATACGCCGGCACCATGACCCTCGGCACCACCACCGACAGCCAGGACGCCGATGGCAAAGTCGTCGAAACCAAGCCCGTGCCGGATTATCCGCGCGAGCAGATCGACTCTGCGTTCGCGAAATTCCACGGCGACTTCTACCAGATGCCGCCGATGGTTTCCGCGATCAAAAAGGACGGCGTCCCCCTCTACAAACTCGCGCGCCAGGGCAAGGTCGTGGAGCGCGAACCGCGCTTCGTGCATGTCTATGCGCATGAGATCAAGGACGTGCGCCTGCCCGAGATCGACTTCCGCGTCGTCTGCTCGAAGGGATTCTACGTCCGCACCTACGCCTTCGACATCGGCAATGAACTCGGCTGCGGCGCTCATCTCAAATCCCTGCGGCGCACCAAGAGCGGCAAGTTCACGCTGGAGCATTCCGTGACCGTGGAGGAAATCAAAACGCTCGATCCGCGCGAAATCGAGAAGCGCATCCTCAGCCTGCCGACGGTCTCACGCATGCGCGGTGCATGACGCCCCCGCTGTCATCCGTTGCTGAGCTGGCGGACCTTCCCGGCCCGATCTTCCTCGCCATCGGGGTCTTCGACGGCGTGCATCTCGGCCATCAGGCCGTGCTCCTCCGCGCGCTCGACGACGCGCGAAAGGCCGGCGGCACCGCTGTCGCCGTCACCTTCGACCCGCATCCCATCCGCGTGCTCCGCCCGGAACAAGCGCCACGGCTTCTCACATCTACGCCGCACAAGCTGCAGTTGATCCGCGACCTCGGCGTCGCGCAGACACTCCTTATCCCATTCGATTGCGCATTCGCAGCCACCGAGCCTGCCGACTTTATCCGCTCACTCGTTGCCGCCGCCAGACCGTTACGCGAAATCTGCGTCGGCTTCGAGTGGTCCTTTGGCAAAGGCCGCGCCGGCAATCTC
>JAYTML010000375.1:0-5455 GCA_043728655.1 Chthoniobacter sp.
GCCTTCGCGCGTGATCTTCGCGATGCGCTCGGGCGTGACCTCGATGCCCGCCTCGCGCCGCTGCGCCTCCATCTCCTCGAGCAGCGCCTCCTTCACGTCCGCGGTGAACTGCAGGCCGCCGTCCAGCTTCATCTCCGTCGGGTAGGTGTAGATCGGTTTCGCCTTCGGGAAATTCGCGACCGTCGAGAAGACCTGCGCGGCCTCGAAGACCTCGAATGTCAGCCCCGCGCGCCGGGCTTCGATCGCCGCCGAAATCCCGGCCACACCGCCGCCGATGATGGCGACATCGAGCACGTCCGCCGGACGCTTTTCACCGCCCAACTCCCCGGCGATCTCCCGCACCGCCCGCGCTCCCGAGTCGGAAGAAAACTTGAGCAGCGGGATCCCGGTGAGGTCGCCGACGATGCGCACGCCGGGCACATTCGTCTGCCCGTGCTCGTCGGATGCGGGCAGCTTTTCCACGGTGCCGGCGGGCCAGCAGGTGTGCAGCCAGTGCGTATAGCGCGAGAGGAGGGAGGACATGGGATGGGATGTCTGCGGGATGCGGAGTATCCGCGCGGCGCTACGGCTGCAATGCCGCCAACGCGGGCGGGAAAGCGGAGCCGCGCATCGCGATCTGCAGCACCCGGCGGAGCGGCTCTTCGCCCTTGTCGGACGCGAGCATCAGCGTCTTGTCGCCCTCATTCCACAGGGCCACGGTCCAGGCGCCCTCCTGCACGAGTCGAGGCCGGCCATCCGGCGGCACGCCCGCGAGGCCCGCGCGGGCGGTCGTGAAAAGATGGACGATTACACCGTCGCCGAGGTCGAAGCAGATCAGCGACATCGTGTGGCCGTCCCACGAGATCGTCTTGCAGCCGAGCGTCGGCCTGCCGCCGAGCGCGACGGGCAGCGCAGCGGGCTGCGGCGCGGCGTGATCGCGCAGCCACGCGGTCAGCGCGGCGGCGTCGCGATCCTGAAAATCAAAGGATTGGCGCGCGGCGACGACGTCCCCCACCACCGCCAGGCCATGCCTCTGCCAGTCAGTGAGACCGTCCGCTTTCCCCGGCCAAAGCGCGGCGATCCCGGCGAAAACCGCGAGCGCCGCCGCCAGCGCCCAGATGCGCGGCGCAGCCCACCAAGCGGGACGCCTGCTCACCTTTGCCCCGGCGAGGATTTTTGCCCGCAGATCGCCCGGCACGGAGACGGTCCGCAGCCGCTCGGCGACGGCGCGGTCAAAGTCCTGCTGGTCCGCGAGCCAGCGGGCGAGCGCCTCGTCGCCTTTCGCGGCCTCGAGCGCGGCGGCAAAAGTCGGGTCATTCGCGTCCTGCCCGCCGGGGCGGTAGGCGGCGAAAAGGAGGCGGGCCTCGTCGCTCATGCGTCTCCTTTCCCGACCGCGCGCATGGGCACGATCTTGCCGTCGGCGTCGGCGCGCGCGTCGAGCAGCAATTGCCTGAGCTGCGCCTTCCCTCGTGAGAGGCGGGACATCACCGTGCCGATGGGGATTTCGAGGGTGTCCGCGATTTCCTGGTAGGAATGCTCCTCGAGATAGAAGAGCGAAAGCGGCGCACGGAAGACCTCGTCCACCTCCGACAGCGAGGCCACGACGGTGTTTCCGTCGATTTCATTGAAGATGGATGGCGCGACGCTCGGCATCTCGTGGGAGACGTCGTCGAGTTCGACGTGCGGGAATTTGGTGCTGTGGCGGTAGGTGCTCAGATATTCGCGGTAAAGTGTGGTGAAGAGCCACGATTTGACCTTCGCGAGGTCTCGGAGCTGGTGGCCCTTGGCGGCCCAAAGGTAAAACGTCTGCTGCGTGAGATCGGCGGCATCGCTGCCGTTTTTCGCCAGCGACAGCGCAAAGCGGAAAAGCGCGGCGTAATGCCGATCCACGAGCTCGTTGAAGTCGATCGGGCGCACTGCAGATGGGAGGGCTTCGCTCATGAAATATTCCCGCGGGGCGTTTAGGACAGCGGAAAGCCCGACGGCTGTCGAGCCGCACGGGTGCTTGCGCGCCGGGTCGCCGGGCGAATGCCGCAACAAGCGAACAAATCCGTTGACACTCCCGGACGTGTTGCCTAGTTTGCGCGCCCTTTTCCACAACAGAGGGAGCCGATTTCCATGAAGACATTTTCCGCAAAAGCCAACGAAGTAAACCGCCAGTGGTGGATCATCGATGCAGCCGACCAGGTGCTCGGCCGCGTCGCCGTCAAAGCCGCCACGCTCCTGCGTGGGAAAGAGAAGGCGATATACACGCCGCACTGCGACACGGGTGATTTCGTCATCGTCATCAACGCCGCCAAGGTGCGCGTGACCGGCAAGAAGGAAACCGACAAGAGCTACATGAGCTTCTCCGGCTACGTCGGTGGCCACAAGAGTGAGACCGTCAAGGCCCGCCGCGCCCGCCGCCCCGAACTGCTCGTCGAGCGCGCCGTGAAAGGCATGATCCCTCACAACAAGCTGGGGCGCGCCGTTTACACCAAGCTCAAGGTCTATGGCGGCGCCGAGCATCCCCACGCCGCGCAGCAGCCGCTCCCGGTCAAGGAGATCGTCTAGGCTTCACCTTCCACAACCACACTCCTCTCCTTCCCATGTCTCAGGAATTCATCGCCACTGGCCGTCGCAAAGAAGCTGTCGCCCGCATCCGCATGTCGCCCGGCACCGGCAAGATCGAAGTCAACGGCTCGGCGTTTGAGGACTATTTCAAGACGACCACTCTCCAGAACTCGGTCCTTCAGCCGTTCGAGGCTGTCAAGGCAATGAACACCTACGACGTGACCGTGAACGCCAGCGGCGGCGGCATGAACGGCCAGGCCGGCGCCATCCGGCTCGCGATCTCCCGCGCGCTGATCGAGGCAAATCCCGAACTCCGCGCGATCCTCAAGCCCCTCGGCATGCTCACGCGCGACCCGCGCATGAAGGAGCGCAAGAAGCCCGGCCAGCCCGGTGCCCGCAAGCGCTTCCAGTTCAGCAAGCGCTAAGACTCTCCGAGTCGTTCTATTTTCCGCGAAAGCGCGAACCGCTTTCCTCCTCGAGACCCGCGCTGCGCGCCCCCCAAGGACTGCGCGCAGCGCGGGTTTTCTTTTTCCGGGGAGAGTTCAGGCTTTTTTCGTGAACACGCCCGAGAACCTCAATTCTCGGGCGTTCTTGTCGAATGGCGGCGGATCCTTGGCCTCTGGGCCTGCAAGAGAGACTAAGAGTTTTCCTGATGCGTGGATAGGGTGTGCAGATTTATGCGGTGCCCTGTATAGTGGTGCTGTCAGAGTCGGCGAACGATTCGCGGGATTTAACAACAACCGAGGGATCGTGAGTCGGCGGAGAGCGGTAAACTCAGAGGGTATTGAAGGAAGTCCAAATGAAGACAGAGAGTGCCAAGCGCAGACGAGGTGATGCGGAGCAGCCGCGTTCGACTTTCCTAAAACGGCTGGAAGTCCGCTTGGCCCGTTTGCCGAAATGCGGCGCAGGGGTGAAGGGCGCCAAAACTCAGTCCGAGGGCGCTCGCGCAGCGCCGGATCGACTCGCTGGGAAGTCGCGGGGATCCAAGGCCGAACGCACTCTGCTGAAAACGAAGGTTCTGGTCGTGGACGAGCACCCGATGGTGCGCGAGTGGATGGCTTCCTTTCTCAAGCGGCAGGGGGATCTCGAAATGTGCGGTGAGGCCACAACCGCAGAGGCGGCTTTGGAGCGGATCGAAACGTTGAGACCGCATTTGGTCATCATGGAGTTGACGATCGGGAAAGACTTCGGGATCGAGCTGATCAAGGACATCAAGGCGCGATGGTCCTCCCTGCCGGTTCTGGCGCTTTCCGCATCTGATGAGACGATCTATGCGGAAAGGGCGCTGCGGTCGGGCGCACTTGGCTACGTCTCCAAGGCTGCGGAACCCTCGGAGATCGCACGGGCAATCCGCTGCGTGCTCACGGGCCGGGTTTATGTGAGCGATGCGATCGCCTGCTTGCTCCTTGGGCGGTTCGCCCGCTCGCCAATCGCCCTTCCGCACACGGAAATCGAACGGCTGAGCGACCGCGAGATGGAGGTCTTCGAATTGATCGGCGCGGGAAGGAGCTCCCGTGAGATCGGCGCCCAACTGCACATCGGGATCAAGACGGTGGATAGCTACAAGACCCGGCTGAAAGAGAAGCTAGACCTCCAAAACGCGCGTGAGCTTCTTCAGTATTCCGTCCGCTGGCTTCTCACCAAGAGCGCATCTTCCGCTTCACCGCTGGGGTGAGTGGGGGGCGGCGACGTGAATGAAATCAGCCGGCGGCACCCGGCTAGGGTTTGGGGGATGCCGCTTGCGGTCGCACGGCGGACATCGGGACTGGGTGCAATGGGGCAAAGGGGGCGATGCCCGAGGCGCGGCCAGGAGGACCGGGTCGCGAATGGCTTTCGGGCAATCTGTATCACCCATGATTCTCCCATCGTGCATGGCAGCTCCGTCTTTCCATCAGGTGCCGACCGTATGGAGATGTAAGTCCTTTTCCCACACGCGTGCGGCGCGGATCGCTTCCGGTGTGGGCACGCTCATTACGGCGGTGGGCGAGGGAACCTCGCGCTGGTGCGGGCATGATTCCGACCGGCGGAACCGTGTCCGCCCCGATATCCGCGAGTCACGGCATGTGGTCATATGTGGGGAGTCAAAACAACAAAGGAGGCAAGATGAATTCAAATACCAAGATATACACAGCCATCGCGGCAGTCCTGCTTGTGGCCCAGAGCGCCGAGGCTGGCCCGAAATGGAATGCAGCCCAAGAGCCATGGGATCAGGTCGAGCGGCGCAAGGCGGCGGAACTCCGCGCGGAGCTGATGGCGCCGGTGATGACGCGGGCGGAGACGGAGAAGGTCGCCGCGGTGCTGGCGGCCAGGAAGCAGCAGGCGCAGCGGGAATTCGCCGGCTACCAGCAGTTCAAGATCGATCAGCAGATGGCGCTGGCGGAGGCCTCGGCGCCGCGGAGCTACACGGTGATCAATAACTACATGGGGAATCCTGAGAAACGGCAGCCGTCGGCGACGGCATACACCACCACGAGCGGAGGGATGCGGCGGATCGGCTATTCGCAGCCTGCGACGCCCGAGTCCGCGGATCGCGACTTCCTGGCGGCTGAGTCCCGCCAGCGTCGCCAGAAAACCTATCCGCCAAATTACTACTGGCGGGCGGCGCAGGAGGAGAGCGCGGATAAACTGGCCGCCGCGCTCGCGACCCAGTCGCAGCGCGATGCCATGACGCCACCATTCGGTCAGCCCGTGCCGGGGATGCCTGGCTACGTGACCGGCCCGGCGCCCATGATCAAGGGATATATCGACGTCCGAGGTTTGACCCCGGGCACTGAGGTGCAGGATCCGTACACCGGCTCGCGGATGCGCGTGCCGTAGGGATCAAAGCCGGCTCCCACGGGAGCCGGACATTTGGAAAAAGAAAGGAACCGAAGACCATGAAAACACTGACACTGATTCTGTCGATCGCGGCCATCTGCGGAGG
>JAYTML010000376.1:0-3164 GCA_043728655.1 Chthoniobacter sp.
CGCTCGACGACATCGACTGGCTCGACGACAAGATCGTGAACCTGCGCCTTTTTGCCGGCGACCCCGGCGGGATGGAGCGGAACATCCTCGAAGTCGCCGGCGGCATCCTCCTCGTCAGCCAGTTCACGCTCTTTGCGAGTACGAAAAAGGGCGCGCGTCCGAGCTGGCATCGTGCCGCGAGGCCGGCGCTCGCCCAGCCGCTCTGCGAAAGCATGTCGCACCGGCTCGGAGAACTGCTCGGGCGTCCCGTTGCCAACGGGCGATTCGGCGCGATGATGCAGGTGGCGATGGTGAACGACGGGCCGGTGACGCTCGTCATCGACACCAAAGCGCGCGAATAGTCTGACGCCATGATCGTGACCCCCGCTGAAATGAAGGCCCTGGAAGGAAAGGCGTTCGCCGACGGCATGTCGGCGGAGGCACTCATGGAGAACGCCGGCGCGCAGATCGCCGCGGCGGTGCGGCAGTTCTCCCCGGCAGTCGGAAAGTGCGCGGTCTTTTTCGGCAAGGGCCACAACGGGGGCGATGCCCTCGTCGCCGCGCGGCATCTGGCGGCGCACGGCTTCGCCATCGATCTTCGGCCTGCTTTTCCCGAGGAGACTTGGAGCGAGCTGACGACGAGGAAGCATCGCGAATTCCGGGCGGCGGCGGCGACGTGCGGCGCGGCCGGCGATGGTCGCGTTCACGTCGTCCTCGACGGGCTGCTCGGGATCGGCCGCGGAGGCGCGCTGCGTGAGCCGGTCCGCTCCGCCGCCGGTGAGATCAACCGCCTGCGGAAAGCGGACTGCGCGCTCGTCTTTGCGATCGACCTGCCCACCGGCCTCGACGGCGAGACCGGCGCGGCCGACGCCGACTGCGTGGTGGCGGACCACACGCTGACGGTGGGCTTTGCAAAGCGCGGACTGCTCGCAGATGGCGCGACCCATTTCACCGGACGCCTCTCCGTGCTGCCGCTCGCGGCGCTCACAGCGCGGGCGGACCCCGCGCACCTGGCGGACTCAGTCGCCACGCCGCAGCTTCTCGCCGCGCTGCTGCCGCGGCGCAGCTTTGACACACACAAGGGCGAGTGCGGGCGCGTGGGCATCGCCGCCGGCTCACTGGGTCTGACGGGCGCGGCGGTGATGACCGCCGAGGCTTGCGTCCATGCGGGCGCGGGGCTGGTGACGCTCTACGTGACGCCGGACATTTATCCCATCGTCGCCGCCCGGAGCGCGCCGGAAGTCATGGTGAAACCGGTCGGGGCGCTAGAGGAAATCCTGGACGCGCGGCACGACGTCCTCGCCATCGGCCCTGGCCTCGGCGGGTCCCGCGGGGAGGAGGTGCTCGCCCTGATCGAGCGCGCCCACCAGCCCATGATCGTGGACGCCGATGCGCTGAATATCCTCGCCGGCCGGATCGCGACGCTCGACCGCTGCCGCGGCTTGCGGCTCCTCACGCCGCACCCCGGAGAAATGGCGCGGCTCGAGCCCGCCTCGACCACGCGCACCCGGCGCGGAGCAGTCGAGGCCTTCACCGCGCGCTTCCCCTCGACGCTCCTGCTCAAAGGCGCGCGCACTCTCGTCGGCGAGCGCGGCTTTCCGCTCAGCTACAACCCGACCGGCCACCCCGGCATGGCCACGGGCGGCATGGGCGATGTGCTGACCGGCGTCTGCGCAGCGCTCGCCGCACAGGGCCACAAGCTCTACGACGCCGCGCGGCTCGGCGCGTGGCTCTGCGGGCGCGCGGCGGAGCTGGCGGTGGCCGGCGGTGCGGAATCGGAGGAATCCCTCTCCGCGACGCACGTCATCGCGCGGCTCGGCGAGGCCTTTGAAAATCTCCGCGCAGGCTGCTGGTAAGCCGTCTCCCGCCCGCTACATTCGCCCGCCATGTTCACGGGACTCGTTGAAGAAACGGGCGAATTTCTCGCCCTCGAACGCTCCGACACTGGCGCGCGCCTCACGGTCCGCGCCCCGCTCGTCTCCACCGACACGCGGCTCGGCGACAGCATCGCGGTGAACGGCTGCTGCCTCACGGTCACGGCGAATGACAGTGCGGTGCTCGCCTTCGATCTCCTCGCCGAAACGCTCGACCGCACCAATCTCAGCGTGCTCGCGCCGGGCGGGCCGGTGAATCTCGAGCGCGCGCTCGCCGCACATGCGCGGCTCGGCGGGCACTTCGTCCAGGGCCACATCGACACGCCGGCCCGCGTCGTCCGTTTCGAGAAGCTGAATGACGACCACCGGCTGGAGATCGATCTGCCGGCGAAGTTCGCGGGCTATGTCGCGTCCAAAGGCTCCATCGCCGTCGATGGCATCAGCCTGACCGTGGCGGAGGTGCGGGCGGCGAGTTTCGCCGTCTGGATCATCCCGCACACGCTCGCGGCGACGAATCTGCGCGCGATCCGCGAGGGCGATTTCGTGAATCTGGAATTTGACCTGATCGCGAAATACGTGGAGCGGCTGCTCGCGGTGCGCGGCTGAGCTCACGCCGCCAGCGCAAGCGGCTCCGGCAGGTCCGCGCCGGCGAGGATGCCGTCCCGCCGGGCGCGCGCTTCGGCGAGCGACTTCGTGCCGAGGGAGTGGCGGATGCGCTCCTTCGTGAAGGGCGTGGGATGGACGACGTAGTGGATGAACCAAGTGCCGTTGTTATTCCAAAGGTGATGGTTGGGATTCGCCGGGTTCACCCGGAGCGAGAATTGAAGCATGATGCGGTGTGCGGTTTGGCAGGGGCATCGCGGGAGATTTTGGTTCGCTCCCGGCGGAAATGCCGGTGCGCACATCGCGGGCGACCCACTCGGTCGCTCGGTTCCACCTTGGTTTCTCCAACCAGGTTGGCAGCCCCGGCAGCTATTGCCGTGGCACTCGTGATGCAGTTGCGGTTTTGAAAAGAACTGGCGCGAAAAGTAACGGGGCCGCTCCGGGCCGCAAGGGCGGATTCGCCTTATGACACACCCGCTGGCGGGCGGGCGCCGCTTACGCGCGGGGCTTGACGAAAATGCCGATCAGCGGCCGCGGCGAGGGCTTTGACGAAACGAAATCGCTCACAAACCCGAGCGCCGTGCGAAACTCGACATGGCCCGCGCCGCGCCCGCCATAGACGAGCACCGATCCGATGGGAGCCTTGTAGGGATTCGTCTCCCTGATCTTGCGGAAGCCGTAGCTCGTCGTCAGCTCTGCCGCCGCCTG
>JAYTML010000377.1:0-2058 GCA_043728655.1 Chthoniobacter sp.
GCGTGGTCCCGGCACGGATCGCTGCGTAAAAAGCGAACACTTCGCGGAGTACGATGGGAAAGGAGCGGCCGTCGAGCAGGGCGTGGTGAAACGTCCAGACGAGGCAGTGCTCCCGCTCGCCAAAATGAAACAGGGCGAGGCGCATGAGCGGCGCCTCGTCCATGGCGAAGCCGCGCCGCCGGTCATCGCGCAGCCATGCGGCCATGCGGCTTTCACGGGCATCGGCCGCGGTTTCGCGCCAGTCCTCCCCGTGCCAGGGCGCGTCGGCTTTCTCCCACACCTGCTGCACGGGCTGGGCCTCCCAGTGAAAGGCGGTGCGGAGGATCGGATGGCGGGCGATGACGTGCCGCCATGCCGCGCGAAGGGCCTCGGGGTCGATCTCCTCGCGCAGGGTGCAGACCATCTGCTCGATGTCCACGCCGCTGCCGGGAGCGGCGAGGGCGTGGAAGAGCATGCCGTGCTGGAGCGGCGACGGCGGATATTCGGATTCGATTTTGCCCTGGGTCATCGTGCCGGTACGCGCCGGATCGGGCGCAAGACGGTGCTCCTTCAAAGCACGGGGCTGAAGAAATCGAGGAACACGTTGAGCCAGCCCATCCATTGCATGTAGGCCGCGAGCTTGAGGCGCTTTTTCCGGCTCGGGTGAATGCGATAGGTTTGGGCGCAAAGGTCGCGGGAGAGGGCGCGCCAGTTGGAGGAGTTGGCGCTGTTCACAGATAGGGTGATGGATGGCGTGAGCATGCGCACGGTGTGCCACCAGCCCGCTGGGACAAAGAGGATCTCACCCGCATCGAGGGTAAAGGTGAGGCCGCGTGCCTTTGCAAAGAGCGGGAATTTCGTGAGGTCGGGCGATTCGACATCGTTGAGCTGCGAGCGGTTTGGATCGTCCGGGACCGGATACATGAAGGGCGTCTGGTCGGGCGGATAGACGAAGTACTGCTTCCGCCCGTGGATCTGCATGAGGAAGGCGTGGGTGTGGAGCCCGTCGTAGTGGAGCACGGGAAAGGACTGGCCGGCGCCGCCGATGAAGAGCTCGATCTTCGCGCCGCGATTGATCTGCGCGGCGTCGGGCTGGGAGAGCGGGCGGCTCAGCCAGTTTGGCCGGAGGTATGCGGGCGTGGGCTGGATGTCGGGCATCAGCTCGGGGAACAGCTCCTCGAGCGGCTCGTTCCGCAGGTAGGGCGCGGGGTCCTCCTTTGTCGATCGCATGACCCGGTCCATGAGGTCGCCGAGGGCGTGGGTCGTGCCGCCGGCGGTGACCTGCTTCTCCGCGTAGCGCTCTTTGAAAAACTGCGGGGTCCAGCGCCCGAGGGCCGGCCAGCCTTTGAGGCCGTCGCTGATGACGACCGGCTGGTGCGGATGGAGGTAGCGGCGGCGGAATTCCGCAACGGAAAGGCCGGTGCGGCGATCAATGCCGGACGTCGAGGGTGTGGAATCCGTCGTGTTCATGGAAATGATTTGCCTGTCGGACAGCAGCGCGGGAATGCTCGCCGCCTAAAGCAGGGCGCGTCTAGTTTGAATTCTCGCGAGCCGTTGATTCGATGTCGTCACTTTCTCACTTTCGAAAAAGCAGTGGCTATGCCAGCGGCGGAGGTGTCGGGAGCCTGAAAACGAGCGCGGCTGGCTCGTCTCTGGCTGAAGCCTGACTCTCCGCACCATGCGCGTCCTTTTTCTCAACCAATACTTTCCACCCGACCCGGCGCCGACGGGCGTGCTGCTGCGGGAGCTGGCGGATGAGCTGGAGCGCGCCGGACACACGGTCGATTTCGTGGCGGCGCGGCAGGACTACCGGGCCGGACAGGGCAGGGGAGGGCGGATGCTCCGGGAGGCAAAGGCGCTGGCGCGGATGCTCTGGGACGGGATGCGGAGGCCGCGGGCCGAGGTGGTGGTGTCGGCGAGTTCGCCGCCGTGCCTGCTGGTGGTGGCGACGCTGGTGGCGGCATGGCACCGGGCGCGGTCGGTGCATTGGATCATGGATTTGTATCCCGAGATCGCGGTCGCGCTCGGGGAGGTGCGGGCGGGTTTCGCATCGCGAATGATCGGGCGGGTGATGGGCTG
>JAYTML010000378.1:0-2651 GCA_043728655.1 Chthoniobacter sp.
GGGATCGAGTTGATCCGATACTTGGAAGCCACCTGCTGGCAGTCGTCCACGTTGACCTTCGCCACCCTGGCTTTGCCCACCGTCGCGTCCGCGATCTGATCGATCACAGGGCCGAGCTGGATGCACGGCCCGCACCACGGAGCCCAGAAATCGACCAGCACGGGCTTGTCGGACTTCAGGACTTCGGAGTCGAAGGTGGCGTCGGTGACGGTGAGGACGTTGGAGCTGGCCATTTTGGGTATGGAGTCGTTCTTACGGAAGTGCGGTGGCTTGGTAGGCGAGAAACGTCAGCGCCAGCCCGGCGAGGGTAAGAACGAGAAGCGCGATGCTGAGGATGTTCAAGGCTCCATCCGAGGAGCTATCGGTTGTTCCGTGCATAGTCTCGGTGCGTTAGGGCATCGCCGTCGCCTGGTAGGCGAGGAAGACCAGGGCGAGAGAGGCCAGCGAAAGAACCAGAGCGACGATGGCGAGGATGTTCACCGCACCGTCCGGGGCGGCTTCCACCTGCATCGACGAGGCGCCGGAGAACCCAGGGGCAGGCGTCATCGCAGAGGACTGGGTGAGCGAGGGCGCGGGCCGGCTGACGAGCGGCTGGGTTTGCTGCATTTTCACCGTGGCCTTGGGCATCGCGGGTTTCGCGCCGCTGCCTTCGGCGGGCAGGGTGATGCGGGCCGTCTCCTTCTTCGGGGCCGCGGCTTTCATCGTCACCGGCGCAGCCTGGATTCCGCTGCCTGCGGGCATCGGAGCCCTGGGCGCACCGCTGGGTGCGGGAGCGGGCTTGAGCGGGACGGTGGGACGCGCGCCCAGCGCTGGCGGCTTTGGCGGCAGATTCACGCCACTCATGGGTTTGGCCGGAGGCAAAGGCATGCCGGCCTGCGAGGGCGGCCGCGGTGGTGGCGGGGCAAAAGGTTTCGTGGCGGATGGCGGAGGCGGAGGAGCCGATGGAAACGCGGGCGCTGCCGGTGCCGCCGGTGCGGGCACTGTCTCAGCCTCACCTGTCACGATCTTTGTCGTCTCCTTCTTCGGCGATACGCTCGGGGGCGGCGCGGTCGGCGCGGGCTTCCCGGGGAGATTGATGCGCACCGTCTCGCGCTTCACCGTCGTCGGCTGGTCGGGCTTCGGCGGGAGCGTGATGCGGATCGTCTCGGCTTTCGATGCGTCGTCATCTGTGCCAGCGGGGGAGGGAGGGAGTTCGTCGGACATAGGTTGAGAGTGGATGCGTTCTTCTCACTCCGTCTTTTCTGTGTCAACCATTTTGGCCGGACCCCGCGAATAAAATGTGTCATCGCCCGCAAACGCCCGTCCTGCGGCCCTCCGCGGGCGATTCGACCGCGCGCGGAGGAACTTTCCCTTGCCCACCTTTTTTCCGCTCCGCTACGGTGCGCGGATGAAAGTCCTAGTCACCGGCGGCGCCGGGTTCATCGGTTCCAATTTCGTCGAAAAACTCCTCGCCGACGGCCACACCGCCAGCGTCCTCGATGACTTCAACGACTTCTACGACCCCGCCATCAAGCGCGCGAACATCGCCGCCTTTGCCAAAGCCGCCCCGCTCTACGAGGCCGACCTGCGCGACTGGAGCGCCGTCGAGCGCTGCGTCGCTGCGGAAAAGCCCGACGCCATCGTCCACCTCGCCGCCCGGGCCGGCGTGCGCCCGTCCATCAAGGAGCCGAAGCTCTACATCGACACGAACATCACCGGCACCTGGCACATCCTCGAAGCCGCCCGCCTGCACGGCGTCCCGCGCGTCGTCTCCGCCTCCAGCTCCAGCGTCTACGGCGTCATAAAGACCGCGCCCTTCCGCGAGGACATGCTCATCAACCAGACCATCTCCCCCTACGCCGCCACCAAGATGGCCACCGAGCAGTTCTGCTCGAACTACACCCACCTCTACGGCCTGCGCACCATCTCCCTCCGCTTCTTCACCGTCTATGGCCCGCGCCAGCGCCCCGACCTCGCCATCCATTCCTTCACAAAGGCGATCGACGAAGGCCGCCCCATCCAGCAGTTCGGCGACGGCTCCACCCGCCGCGACTACACCTACATCGACGACATCGTCCAAGGCATGACCGCCTGCCTCACCTACGACGGCGCCGCGTGCGATGTCTTCAACCTCGGCGAAAGCGAGACCACCACCCTCAGCGATCTCATTTCCACCATCGAGCAGTCGCTTGGAAAAAAGGCCGTCATCAACCGCATGCCCGAGCAGCCCGGCGACGTCCCGCTCACCTACGCCGACATCTCGAAAGCCCGCGCCCTCCTCGGCTACGACCCGCACACAAAGATCGCCGACGGAATCCCGAAATTCATCGATTGGTACCGCGCCACCCGGCGCGGCTGAGCGGGCAGGAGAGCGGGGCGGATGTCCCTCAGCACGGCGGCAGCGGCTTCTTGTAGATGCCGACCCTGGTGGATGGCGTCGCTCGAAAGCTGCCGCAACCGACTTTCCGTTTTTCCCGCGGAGTTAAGCGGCGGTATCGCGCCGGCCTTTCGGCCAGAAAAAACGCCGCGCCGGTAACCCGGGCGGCGTTGTTGTTTTTCGGTGAAAGGGCAGCCTTACTCGTCGTTCGTCGGGCCGACGCAGACGAGCCAGAGCTTGAGGAAGTTCATGACCTGCACCTTCGTGAGCTGATTGGCCGCGAGATTGTATTTGA
>JAYTML010000379.1:0-2948 GCA_043728655.1 Chthoniobacter sp.
CCGGGATGAAACGTGTGCGCTTCCTGAAAGGCCTCGACGAGCAGGTCGGAGAGCGGCACCGGGTCGCGGAAATCCGCCTGCCATTCGCGGGCGAGAAAGACCATCTGGCTGGCGAGCCGCGAGATGCGTTTCACACCGGAGGCCAGCACGAGGGACAGGGAATCCTGAAACTCGGGATCGTTGATCGAGTCCTTTAGGAGCTGCTGGTGGGTGGAGAGCGGGACGAGCGAATTGCCGATCTCGTGGGCGAGATGCTCGGCCATGGACTTGACGAGGCGGAGGTTCGCGGACTCGATCTCGAGCTGCTGGGCGCGTTCGTGCTCCGTGATGTCGTCGATGATGAGCAGGGCGGCGTTTGTCGCCGTGGCAGTGGGGGCGCGAAAGGGCAGGATCGAGATGCGGTAGAACAGATGCGGCGAGCCCGGACGCTGGTATTTGAAGGGGGGCACGCCCACACCGGTCTTGATGACTGTGAAGACCATGCTGCCGAGCATTTGCGGCAGGTCGGAGAATTCGAGCCGGTTCTTTCCCGGAAAGTCCTGGAGAAAAAAACGCTCGGCGGAGTGGTTCGCGTGGAGCGTCGCGAGGTTTGCGCCGACTACGAGACAGCCGCTGCCGAGGTGGCCGAGGATGTCGGCGATCATCGCATGATTGCCGAGGAGCTGGTCGTGCAGCCACGTGTTGCGGATTGCGAGGCCCACTTCCTCGAGCATGTGGAAGATGAGCGCGAGTTCCTCGTTGGCGTAGGGCTCGCCGGTCAGGCGCTCGTCGAAAACGACCACGCCGATCAGCGATTCACGGTCGAGAATCGGGATGGCGACTTCCGCGCCGACGAGCTGGAACTCCTTGGTGATCTCGCGATTCGACTGCGCGTCGTGGCTGCTCGCGCGGAGGATGCGCCCCTGCCGGTGCAGGTGCCCGCCGATGCCCGCCCCGAGGGAAAGCGCGAAATGCTGGAGCACGCTCTGGTCGTGCCCGATGGCGCAGGCCGAGCGCAGCCAGCGGTCATCCTGCGAGAGCGGGCTGTCGCTGAGCATGCCTGCGGGTTTGCGTAGGAAAATGATCGCGCGATTGACGCCGATGATTTCCCGCAGGAGCAGGAGGAATTGTTTCAGCAGCGCCGAGGAGTCCAGGCTGTGGGTGAGGATGCTGGTAAAGCGCCGGAGCGCCTCGAGGGCGCGCACCTGATCGACGTAGGGCCGGAGCACCGAAGTCTCGATCGCCGCCGCAGGCCGGATGGCGAGGGGCCGGGCGGTTTCGTCTTCCGGGAAAAGCCGGTCGAGCAGTGTGTTGAGCAGCTTGCCGCGCACGGGCTTCGTCAGGACGTGCGAGACGCCGAGGAGGTAGGCGTCCTCCTCCCACTCCCACTGGGCTTCGGCTGTGTAGATGAGGATGGGGCACTTTGGAGCGAAACTTTTCAATTCCTCTATCAATCGGACCGCCCGGGCGTCGGTCAGTTCGACATCGAGGATGGCGGCATCGATGGCGCCGCGGGAGAGGAGAAACTCCGCCTCGCCGACGGCGTCTTTCGTGATGATCTGGAATTTCACCGAGTCCAGCACGGTCGCCACGGCGGCGGCCAGCGTGGGCTGTTTGGTGATGACTAGGAGGGTGCGCATTTAGGCGGGTACGGCGATGGCCGGGGCCGCTTTCTGCGGGTGACGGCTGGGCACATCGACCTGCACGGTTGTGCCTTTTTTCAGCACGCTGGCAATCGAAAGATTGCCGCCGTGGACGGTGACGATCTTCCGGCAGATCGCGAGCCCGAGACCGAAGCCGCGGTTTTCGTCGCCGCGGTTTTTCGTGGTGAAATACGGCTTGAGGATGCGGTTGAGATTCTCCTTTGGAATGCCCTCGCCCTGGTCGATCACGCGGACGCGGAGCCAGTCCTGATCGTCGGAGCGGGCGAGGCGGTCGAGATGGACGTGGATCTGCGCGCCGGGCCGCGAGGCGTCGATGGCGTTGGAGATCAGGTTTGCGACGAGGCGCTGGATGAGGACTTCGTCCATCTCCACGAGCACCTCTCCCGGCGTGACGGAGATGACCTCGACTTCCTTCTTGCGGCTCGCCCGGGCGAGATCGACGGCCTGCTGGATCACAAGGTCGAGGCGGCCAAACTGCAGGTCGGGCCGCAGATTCTCGGAGAAGAAGAGCGCCTCGCGGATGTAGGCACGCATGGTCTTGATGTTGCGCTGGGCGACAGGGAGCAATTCCTCATCAAAGCCCTTGCCGGATTCGCCGGAGAGCTGGAGGAGCGTCCAAACCGGGGTGAGAAGGTTGTTCAAATCATGGGCCATGCCGCGGGACATCCTTCCTAGCAAATCCAATTCCTGCGTCTGCAAAATCTGCGTCTTCAGGCGGATTTGGTTCACCATCAGGCTCATGTTCTTCACGAGCGCGACGAGGAGGTTGATGTCGGTGGCGGTAAAAGGCTCGTCGGAGATTTTTTTTCCGATCAGGAGGAGGCCGAAGGGCTCGCTCTGCGCGGCGAGCGGAAAGCAGAACTGCGCGCCAAACTGTTCGAGCTGCGCGCTGGCCTCGCGCTCGATGCTTCCCGGCGCGATCCGGAGATGATGCCGCTGGAGCGAGAGATACTCGCCTTTTCCCCACTCGAAATAACGCAGGACGGGGGACTGGGGCTTCAGCTCCGGAATCTGCCGCGCCGGCTCGTCGGGGTGTGCGCGGAAAAGGTTGAAGCTGCGGTTGGTGTCGTCGCGGAGGATGATCTGGTAGGTCGCGATGCGGAAGGAGCGGTTGAAGATTTCATGCAGGTCGTCCAGCAGCAGGTCGAGGTCGCTGTACCAGGACATGCTGGCGATGAAGCTGCGCACCTTGTCCTGATACTCGAAACGGTCGCCGAGCAGCTTGCGCTCAAAGGTCTCGGTGCCGCTCGCGCCGAAGAGGCGGGGGAAGAAAATGCTGGCGATGGCCGCGCACGCGCCGAGAAC
>JAYTML010000380.1:0-1751 GCA_043728655.1 Chthoniobacter sp.
CGGAAGCTTTCGTCGCGCGCCGGCTTCAGTTGCGCGTGGCGCTCCTGCATGATGCGCTCGATGTCGCTGATGGTGAAAAGGCCGCGGAGGCGGTCGGCGTCATCGACGACGAGGAGCTTGTGGATGCCGATGTGCTCGGAGAAGAATTTGTCGGCGCGGGCGATGGGATTCGTGCCGAGTTCGCGTTCGTTGATCGTGTGGACCTGGGCGCGCGGGGTCATGGCGGCGGCGACTTTGATCGCGGCGTAACGCGGGCGGACGGTGTGGCCGGGCAGCAGGCCGAGGAGCGTGCCTTTTTCATCCACGACGGGGAAGGTGCGGAATCCGAAGGCGCGCTGCTCGACGAGAGCGAGGACATCGCCAATGAGTTGCTCGGGCGCGATCTTGATGGGCTCCTGGATGAGGCCGTGGACGTTGTTTTTCACCCGCGAGACCTGGCTGAGCTGCTCGCGCTCGGAGAGGTTGCAGTGGATGAGGCCGAGCCCGCCATTGAGCGCCATCGCGATGGCCATGGGCGCCTCGGTGACGGTGTCCATGTCGGCCGAGATGACGGGGATGCGAAGCTGGATGGTCGGGGCGAGCTGGGTTTCGAGGTTCGTGTCGCGCGGCAGGATCTCGGAGTAGAGCGTGGCGAGGGTGACGTCGTCGTAGGTCAGTCCGAGGCCGGCGTGCTCGCGGAAGAAAGTGTCCGCAGGTTTGTAGAAAGCGCTGTCGAGCGCGGAGGACGGAGAGGGTGCTGCCATGTCGGAGCTTGGGGAGCGGGAAAAAAAAGGGGAAGTGGAAAGTGCGTGCGCGAGGCCGGCGCGCTGAAGCTGCGGACGGGCGGGCGCCTTCTCGCTACAGGCGTGAGAAGCCGTGGCGCTCGTTGAGCGAGCCGCAGTGGGGGCAGCGGGGGAGGATGGTGGTGGATCCGTCGGCGTATTCGCAGGCGCAGAGCTTGCAGCGGAGGACGTGGCGAAAGGCGGCGCGTTCGCGGCGCTGTCGGCGCCACTCATTGAGCAGCCACGCGCAGAATATCGGCCCGAGCATGAGGAGCAGATAGATGAGGACCAGGTAGCTGAGGCTGACGCGGATCACTGCGATTTCGGATTTCGGATTTCGGATCCCGGATTTTCCCCATAGGCGTCGTCGCCCCAGGTGACGGTGGCTGTGGCCCAGGTCACCGGGGACTCGGCGGAGGCAAAGGTGAGTGTGAGCAGATAAGCGGCGGCTTGGTCGTCGAGGGCGGGATTGCCGGAGGAGCATTGCAGGAAAACGAAGCGCACTTCGCCGCGGTCGCTGACGCCGATGAGATGGCAGGTGGGCTCGGCCGGCTCAGCCGAGCGTACGGCCACCGCGAGCGGCGGGAGCGGGGTGGGGGCACGGGCGGCGAGCGGTGCGGAAAACCCGACCGTGGTGGGATGCGGGACGACGGCGGCTGCGGGAGGCAGCGGCCGGGCGTCTGCGCTGGTGATCAGCGCGAGGGGATCGCGCGCGGGCGGAAAGGGGACGACGACGGGCTGCTCGACGGGGCCGAGCGGCGCGGTGCGCATGGAGGCGTAGGACGGGCGGTAGGGGATGTCGAAAAGGCCGTGCGGGGTGACGCTGCCCGCGGTGGCGACGAGCGCGGGGTCCTGCGCATCGATCCAGTGGAGCAGGGCGATGGCCTCCGGCGAGGATGGCGTGAGCAGGCTGACCTGCGGGGCGGATGGCGGAAGGGAGGTGCGGACCGGATCGGCGACCTGAAAAAGAAAGAACGTGGCGGCGTGCGC
>JAYTML010000381.1:0-2179 GCA_043728655.1 Chthoniobacter sp.
CTCTTCGAGTCCCTGCCTGAGGAGGAGAAGCGGGAAAACCTCATCGCCTACTCGGAGCAGGCGAAGAAGCATGAGCCGAAGCCTGATGAGACCTTCGACCTTGAAGACGTGCGCAAGGATGAGGAATGCACGGACACCGTCGGCGTGTTTCTCCGCGTGGATGGCGAAAGGCGCGCGCGCTTTCGCGTCACCCTCGGCCCGCAGGTGCAGACGCTGACAAAGGCGATGACCTCGATTCTGTGCAAAGGGCTGGAGGGCTCTACGCTCGACGAGATCATGGCGCTGCCAGCGGACTTTGTGCCGAAGATCGTCGGCGGCCAACTTGTGCGCATCCGCTCGCAGACGGTCTATTACATCCTCACGCGCATGAAGAGCGTGTGTAAGGTTTTCCTCAACCGCCTGCGCGCGGCGGAGTAGCGCCGGCGCTCCTACGACTCGATCGGCTCGATGTGGACGAGCACATCGGCGACGGATGGGTGGGCCTCGCGAATGGCGTCTTTGACGTCGTGGCCGATGCGGTGGCCGTCGCGCACGGTCAGGCCGGCGTCCACGCCGACATGGATGTCCACGTAGAAATCGAGGCCCATCTTTCGGATGCGGCACTTCTCGACATTGGCGACGCCGACGACCTCCGCTGCGGTTCCGCGGACGCGCTCCTCCCATTCCTTTGGCGGCGCAGAATCCATGATCTCATGCAGCGCAGGGATGAGCAGGCGCCAGCCGTTGAAGCCGATCAGCGCGCAGGCGACGAGCGCCGCCCAGTCGTCCGCCGGCTCCCAGCCTGGGCCTCCGATGAGCGCGATGCTGATGCCGATGAAGGCGGCGAGGGAGGTGATGGCATCCGAGCGGTGGTGCCAGGCCTCGGCCTGCACCGCGGTGCTGCTGATCGCCGTGCCGGTGTGGATGACTTTGCGAAAGAGCGTCTCCTTCACCAGCACGACGAGCACGACGACGGCGAGCGTGAAAGGCGCGGGCGAATGATGCGGCGTGACGATTTCCCGCACGCTCTGGATGGCCAGGCCAACGGCGGCGAGGATGACGAGCAGCGCGACGAGGACCGCGGCGAGCGGCTCGGCCTTGCCGTGGCCGTAGGGATGCTCGTCATCGGGTGGCGCGGCGGCGACTTTCAGTCCGAACCAGATGGCCAGCGAGCCGAATATATCGAGCGTGGACTCGATGCCATCGGCGATGAGCGCGTAGCAGTTGCCGAGGATTCCGGCGGTGATTTTGATGATCGCGAGGAGGGAGTTTACCGCCACGCCGAGCAGTGCGAGACGCGCGCCGGCGTGAAGCGAACTGAGGGTGAAAGGTTTTGTGTGCCCGGCCACGGCGCGGCATCGTAGGGGCACGATGTCGAAAGTCAGGGCCATAGTTTTTCACGAGCACGGCGAGCCGGCGGAAGTCGCGCGCCCGGAGGAGATCGCGATCGCGGAGCCGGCGGCGGATGAGGTGCGGGTGCGCCTGCTCGCCGCGCCGATCAATCCCGCGGATCTCAATGTCATCGAAGGCAAGTATCCGATCCGGCCGTCCCTGCCCGGTGTGCCGGGAGTGGAGGGAGTCGGCACCGTGGAGGTGATCGGCAGCTCGGTGAGCGGCTTGAACCCCGGCGACCGCGTGCTGCTGCCGCATGGCTACGGCACATGGCGCGAGGCCGGTGTGGTCGCTGCGGAAAAGCTGATCGTCGTCCCGCCGGGCATCCCGCCGGAGCAGGCCGCGATGCTGAGGATCAATCCGGCGACCGCGCTGCGGATGCTGAGCGATTTCGTGGAGTTGAAGACGGGTGACTGGGTTTTGCAAAACGTCGGGAACTCAGCGGTCGGGCGCCTGGTGATCGGGCTCGCGCGCGAGCGCGGGCTGCGGACGGTCAATGTGGTGAGGCGGGAGGAGGTGATCGAAGAACTCAAGGCCGTGGGCGGCGACGTCGTGCTCCTGGATGGCGAGCATCTGCCGGCGCAGATTTCCCTCGCGACCGGCGGGGAGGCGATCCGCCTGGCGCTCAACGCGGTGGGCGGCGACAGCGCGGTAAGGCTGGCAAAGGCGCTCGCGCCCGGCGGCACGATCGTGACCTATGGCGCAATGAGCCGGCAGCCGCTGCGAATTCCAAACGGCCTGCTCATTTTCCAGGACATCCGCTGGCGCGGCTTTTGGATCTCGCAGTGGTATCGGAATGCATCGGAGG
>JAYTML010000382.1:0-4694 GCA_043728655.1 Chthoniobacter sp.
CGGGTTTTTCTTTTGGCATTCTGCTCGTCCTCCCTTCCATTCCGTTCCGTGAAGTTTCTCCGCCTCGCCCTGCTCGCCGCGCTGCTGACGCCGCCCGCCTTTTCCCGCGCGGAGGAAAACCGCTACGACGTGCTCAGCCGGCTGCTCGTGCCGTTCGCGAACGTCTTTGCCAAAAGCACGCAAAACCCGAACCGCGCGCTGCGGATGACGGGGCGGCTGGAGCTGATGACGGGCCTGCCGCCCGCGCTCGCCGGGTCGCCCGTGGAGCTGGCGCTCCAGTACCCCGACAAGCTGCGGCTCCGCGCGCCGGTGCTGGGCGAGGAGCTGACGGTCTGCCGCCGGGGGCAGGAGGTGTGGGCGCATCCCGGCGCGCGCGCCGCGGCGCTGCTGGAGGCGGCCGGCGCGGGGAAGAAGCTGCCCAAGCCCGACCCGAAGGCGCGGCTGGCGCCGTTCGCGCTGCCGGTGCCGGAAAAGCAGCTCGCGCTGCTGCCGGTGCTTTTTCAGGTGAAGGACGTGGGCGCCGAGTCGCTCGACGGCGAGCCGTGCCGGGTGCTCGATCTTTTCCTCATGCCCGAGCTGGCGAAAACGCTGCGTGAAAAGGACACCGCCGCGCGCGTCTGGGTGCGGGCCGACGGCACGCCCGCGCGGCTGTCCGTGGCCCGCGCCGACTGGCAGATCGCCGTGCGGTTCGATCGCGTGGAGTTTTCCAAAACGCTGCCGCCGGAGACCTGGAGGCCGACCGCGGAACAGTTGCCAGACGTGCTGAAGCTCGACGCCGCGCGCTACGGGCAGTTGCTCGGCGCGCTCGTGAAGTAGCGCGGGCTACCGCTGCTTCGCCCGGTAGTCGCTCGGGCGCCAGCCGACCCACTTTTTGAACGTCGTGGAAAAGACGAACGGATTCTCGTAGCCGACGGCGGTCGCGATGGTCTCCACCTTGTCGTTCGTGGTCGCGAGCAGTTTCGCGGCGAGCTGCATGCGGAGGTAGATGACCTGGTGCATGGGGCTGCGGCCCAGCTCGCGGCGGCAGAGGCGGCGCAGATGCTCGGCGCTGAGGTGGGAGTGGCGCGCGAGCGCATCGAGCGACCACGGCTCGCCGAGTCGCGCGGCCACATGCTCCCAGAGGTGGCCGAGGCGGTCGTCGGTCTGCCAGGGGCTGGCAAAGCGGACGACATAGGTGTGGATGAGATCAGCCCAAAGCCGCGCGGCCATCGGCGCGGTCTGGCTCTGCATCTCGTAAAAAAGCCCCTGCACCGCCGAGCGGAGCGGCAGCGGATCGAAGCGCGCCAGCGCCGGCGACGATGCGGTGATGATGGGCTTCTGCTCCGGCGGCTGCTGGTAGCGCACCCAGGTGAATTCCCAGCGCGAGCCGGCCTCCGCGCGAAAGGCCAGCAGCGCATGCGGCGGCGCGAGACAGGCCCACCCGGCGCGGCAGAGCTGCCACCGGCCATCGAGCAGGATGCGCCCGCGCCCGCCGGAGCACGACAGGAGGTAGGTGCCGCTCAGGTCCATGCGCACCATCTCGTACGGAGCTGCCGCGTCCGCCACGCCCACATGCGCGATGTGGTATCCCGCCAGCGCCGGGCACTCCTTCGCCTGCACCTTCTGCTCGCGCGTGGCCGCGCCCACGATGTGGGTTTCGGAAAGGGTGGAAGGCTTTTTCGGCATCGAGGTATCGGGGCGGGACCGAAGGTTTAGGGCATGCCTGGCGGAGTCAACCGCTCGCTCGGCCCGCCCGGTCGAAATTCGCGGCGTCCGCCCCCTGCGGATGTGTGTCTGCAATAGATGCTCGTGTTTTTTCAGCATGTGTTTGAGCCTTTGGGCAGTATCCACTTCGCGGTTGTCTCTTCGATTTCCGCGCCCGTTTTTTACCCACCCCACACCATGAAACGTCTCCTCTGCCTCCTCGTCCTCACCTCGCTCGCGGTCTCCGCCTCCGCAGCGCCGCTCCGCGTCTTCATCCGCGGCGGCGCGGCGAACCGCGGCAATGAAGTCCACGCGCATCCGCGTTTCCTCGCCGAGTGGAAAACGCTGCTCGCCGAGCGCGGAATGAAAGTGGACGGCAACACCGACTGGCCGACCGCCGAGCAGATCCGGAACACGGATGTGGTCGTGGCGTATGCGCAGGAGGGCGGCGACGCGACGCCGGAGCAGGAGGCGCTCATCAATGAATTCACCAAGCGCGGCGGCGGCCTCGTCGTCATCCACACCGCAGCGGTCTCGATGAAGAATCCGGGCTGGTGGCGCGAGACGCTCGGCGGCGCGTGGAAGCCGGGCACGACCAAATGGCGCGAGGGAAAAATGGACCTCTTTTTCACGGAGAATCAGCGGCTCGGCGGCGGGCACCCGATCACGATCGGCGCGTCGAATTTCTACTTCGACGACGAGATCTACTACGACATGGACATCAAGCCCGAGGCGCGCGTCCTAGCATCGAGCTACACGCCGAATGTCCGCGAAGGCCGCAAGCCCGCCGAGGGCAACAAGCCGAACATCTACGACATCCAGGCGCAGATGTGGGTTTATGAAAAAACGGCTGAGGGCGGCACCGCGCCGTATCGTGCGTTCGTCAGCATTCCGGGGCACCAGTTCGCGACTTTCAACCGGCCAAACTACCGCGCCATCCTGCTGCGTGGCATCGCGTGGGCGGGCAAACGTACGAACATCGATGAGTTCACGAAACCGGAGGAAGTCTCCGCGCTGACCTATCCCGAGGGCGGGCCGCAGAAGCCGGCGGACACGCTCAAGGCGCTGGAGATTCATCCCGATTTCAATCTCAAGCTGGTGGCCAGCGAACCGCTGATCAGCAAGCCGATGAACTTCGACTGGGACCCGGCCGGCCGCCTCTGGGTCGCCGAGACGCCCGAATATCCGAACGGCCGCCGCGGCATGCGCCCCGACTACCGCGGCAAGGAGTGGAAAGATCACGGCGGAGTGGACCCGACGCCCGGCATTCAGGAGCGCAAGGCGATCGACAAGATCAGCATCCTCACCGACTCGAACGGCGATGGCGTGATGGATAAGAAGGAGATTTTCTACGAAGGGCTCGACCTCGTCACCGGCCTCGTTTTCTACAAGGACGGCGTGATCGTCACCCAAGCGCCGGACATCCTCTGGCTGCGCGACACGAACGGCGACGGCAAGGCGGACAAGGTCGAGAAGCTCTACACCGGCCTCGGCACCGGCGACACCCACGCGGTCATCAACAACCCGCGCTGGGGCTGGGACGGCTGGATCTACGCCACGCACGGCTACAGCGGTGGCAAGGTGACGAGCGGCGACGGCGCGAAAGCCTTCGGCAACATCGGCAGCGGCGTGGTCCGTTTCAAACCCGACGGCTCCGCTTTCGAGCAGTACAGCTCGAAGGGAGGCAACACCTGGGGCCTCACCATCACCGGCGACAACCGCGTGATGTGGACGCAGCCCACCAGCGGCGAGCTCCTCATGCAGACCGTGCTCCCCGAGTACGCGCTCGCCCGCGGCAAGATCGGCAAGCAGGCGAGTTACAAAGTCATCGAGCCGTCGAAGAAGGCTTTCCCCGCGATGCCGTGGGAACAGCTCGCGTATGTGCAGATCGACTGGGTCGGCTCCTTCACCGCCGCCGCCGGCTGCGTCGTCTATGACGGCGGCTCGTGGCCCGCGGAGTACAACGGCGACTACTTCACCACCGAACCGACGATCAACATCGTCCACCACACGCGGCTCACGCCGGAAGGTTCGAGCTACACGTTTCACAAGCTGCCCGGCCGCGAAGAGACCGAGTTCATCCGCAGCAAAGACATGTGGTGGCGGCCCATCGAAGTGCGCACCGGCCCGGACGGCGCCGTCTATGTCGGCGACTTCTACAATCAGGCGGTGATCCACAACGACACGCGCGGCCCCGATCACAACAAGGTCAACGCCGCCGTCCGCCCCGACCGCGACCATTACTTCGGCCGCATCTGGCGCCTCGACCACAAGGACGCGAAGAAGCTCGCCGTGCCCGATCTCAGCAAGGCCGCACCCGCCCAGCTCGCCGCCGCGCTGCAAAGCCCGAATCGCGCCGTGCGCATGACGGCCTCGCGCCTGCTCGTCGAGAAAAACGCGGGCACCGCGGAAGTCGGCGCGGTGCTCGCCAGCGGCAGCGATGACGCCAAGATTGCCGCTCTTTGGACGCTCTTCGGCCAGGGGAAGATCGCCGCCGCGCAAATCACCGCCGCGCTCGCGGACAAGGACGCCGACGTCCGCCGCAATGCGGCGCTCGTCATCGAGGAGGCCAAGCCCGCGCAGCTCCCGGCTGGCTTGGCCGCGCTCGCCGGCGACGCCGATGCGCCGGTCCGCCTCGCCGCACTCCGCGCGCTCGCGGCCGGCCCGCTCAGCGATGAGGGCGCGAAAGCGATCCTCGCCGCGTGGGCCAAGCTCGACGACGACTTCCAGCGCAGCGCCGCCGTCGGCGCGCTCGCGCAGAATCCCGCCGCGGCCATCGCCATCGCGCTCGACAGCGGCGACGCCTCGCTCGCGCCGCTGGTCTCGATCTTCGCCCAGAGCATCGGCGAGAAAAACGACACCGCCGCCGCGGCCAAACTCGTCGCCGCACTCGCCACCAAGCCCGCGAGCGCCGATGCGCTCAAGCGCGGCATCCTCGACACGCTCGGCAAATCCCTCAGGGACGCGCCCGCGATGACGCCCGAGCTTTCCACCGCGCTCGGCAAACTCCT
>JAYTML010000383.1:0-2405 GCA_043728655.1 Chthoniobacter sp.
CTGCGGCAGGTCCAGGGTGCCGGCGAGCGCGCGGCGGCCCTCACCCGGCAGCTCCTCGCCTTTAGCCGGAAGCAGATCATGCAAAAGCGGGTGGTCTCCCTGGGCACGGTGATCAATAACGTGGCGTCGATGCTCCGGCGGCTGATCCCGGAGACGATCTCGCTCAATCTCGATCACTCGTCCGAGCTGCCGCTCATCTACGCCGACGTGTGCAACCTCGAGCAGATCATCGTCAATCTCGTGGTCAACGCCCGCGACGCGATGCCGCGCGGCGGCAGCATCGCCATCCGCATCGACGCGGCGGAAGTCACCGAAGCGCAGGCCGCCCGCCGTGAGGACGCCCGGCCTGGGAGTTTCATCCGCCTCGCCGTCACTGACACCGGGGAAGGCATGAGCAAGGAAACGCTGGCCTGCATCTTCGAGCCATTTTTCACGACCAAGGAGGTCGGCAAAGGCACCGGCATGGGGCTGGCCACCGTCCTGGGCATCATCCAGCAGCACGAGGGATGGATCGAGGCGGACAGCGAGGTGGGAAAGGGGACGACCTTCCGCATCTATCTGCCCATCACCGAGCGCGCTGAGGTCATCGAGGCCGCGCCGGTCGCCGGCCCGAAGCGCGACGGTGCGAATGACGTGATCCTCCTCGTGGAGGACGACGCTGATGTCCGCGCACTCGCGCGCTGCGTGCTTGAGGACGCCCGCTACCGGGTGCTCGAAGCGGCGGACGGTCACGAGGCCATCGCCACATGGCGGAAGTTCACCGGGCGCATCGACCTGCTGCTCACCGACATGGTCATGCCGGGCGGACTTTCCGGCAGCGATGTGGCGGAGCGCTTCGGCGCCGACCGCCCGGACAGCAAGATTCTCTTCAGCAGCGGCTACAGCACCGATCTTTTCGGCACCGATGTCAGCCTGCGCGAGGGTTTCAACTACCTCGCCAAACCCTACCTCGCCCAGCACCTCCTCGAGGCCGTGGCCCGCGCCCTCGGCGGGACGCCAACTCCGGAAGCGGCAGTGGCGTGAGCGGCGGCAGGAGCTCCGACTCATAATCGTAATCCTCCTCTCTCCCTGTCCGCGACGGGCGAGATTAAGATTAGGATTAAGATTAGGATTAAGATCACGAGGAAGAGGCCAGCCGGCGTCCGGCCTCCGAATGAATGGGCATGGGAATCATCTCTGCCATCGTCATCGGGCTCATTGTGGGCATCGTCGCGAAACTCCTCATGCCCGGCAAAGACCCGGGCGGTTTCATCATCACGATCATCCTCGGGCTCCTCGGCTCGACGGTCGGCGCCTACCTCGGGCAGATGCTCGGCCTTTACCGTGTGGGAGAGCCGGCGGGCTTCATCGCCTCGGTGATCGGGGCGATGCTCCTGCTTCTGCTCTACCGCATGATCTTTGGCAAAAAGGACTGACCGTATCTCGGAGGGCGGGCCGCTTTAATGCGCGTGACAGCGCTCGCGGGCGCGTCCTATTTTCCCGCTCCCGCACATGGCCCTCATCACGAAAGATCAGATCGCGGACATCCTGGAGAGCATCGCGCAGATGCTGGAGATCAAGGGCGAGAACGTCTTCAAGATCCGCGCCTACACGAACGCGGCTCGGGCTCTGGAGACGTATCCGGGGGACATCGCCGTCGCGGCGGCGGAGAATCGGCTCGGGGAGATCCCCGGCGTCGGAAAGGCCATCACGGAGAAGATCACGGAACTCGTGGCCACGGGGCAGCTCGCATATTTTGAGATTCTGAAGGCGGAGATTCCTCCCGGCGTTTTTGAGATGTTCGAGCTGCAGGGGCTGGGTCCGAAAAAAATCAAGGCGCTGTGGGACAAGCTCGGCATCACCACGATCCCGGAGCTGGAAAAGGGCTGCAAAGACGGGCGCGTGGCGGATCTGTCCGGCTTTGGGAAAAAGACCGCGGACAATATCCTCGCGGCGATCCAGTCGAGGGCGAAACACGCCGGCCGCTTCCGGCTCGGCTCGATCGCAGCCGACGCGGAGCGGATGATCGCGGACCTGCGCGAGCTGCCGGATGTGCACCAGGCGTGCATCGCGGGGAGCTACCGGCGGCGGAAGGAGATCGTGGGCGATCTGGACTTCATCGTCGCCACAAACGCGCCGGAGAGCGTGTCGGAGTTTTTTGTGAAGCACGAGATGGTCGAGAGCGTGATGGCGCACGGCGCCACGAAATCGAGCGTGCGGTTTAAGAGCGGCATCCAGGCCGATCTGCGGGTGGTGAAAAGCGCGGAGTATCCCTTTGCGCTGAATTACTTCACCGGCTGCAAGGAGCACAACATCGCCATGCGCCAGCGCGCGCTCGCCCGCGGCTGGACGCTCAATGAATACCGGCTCGCGCCGGTCGAGAACCCGAAGACCGCACCGCTGCCGGTGCCGGAGATACACGACGA
>JAYTML010000384.1:0-2259 GCA_043728655.1 Chthoniobacter sp.
GGAGGAGCGGGCGAGCACGATTCCGAACGGCATCGACCTCGCGCTCTTTCAGCCGCGGCCCGATGCGCGCGCGGATGCGCGAAAGCGGTGGGCGCTGCCCGAAGACGCGTTCGTCATCGCGGGGATCGGCCGGCTCATCTATCAGAAAAACTTCGCGCTCTTTCTCGATGTCGCCGCTGGCGTGCTGAAGCGGCACCCGCGCGCTTTCTTTGTGCTGGCGGGCACGGGGCCGGATGAGACGGCGCTGCGAGCGCAGGCGGCGCAGCTCGGGATCGCGGAGCGCGTGCGCTTTCTCGGCTACGTCGGCGAGATGACGGCGCTGTATCCGACGCTCGATCTGCTGCTGCTCACCTCGCGCTACGAAGGGCTGCCGATCACGATCCTCGAAGCAATGGCGGTGGGCATCCCGATCGTCGCATCGCGGCTCGACGGCGTGCAGGAGGTGCTGCGCGATGGCGAGGACAGCGCGCTCGTGGCGGAAGGCGAGAGGGATGGCTTCGTCGCGCGCGTGGAGGAACTGATCGCGCAGCCCGCTCTCGCCCGCCGCTACGCGGACGCGGCATTGGCGAAAGTGCGCGCGCACTATTCCGCGTCGGCGATGACTCGGGCAGTGGAGGCGGTCTATGCGCGGTGCCTGGGCGATGCTTCGTAGCGGGCGTGCTGATTGTCCGCTGGCTCGGCGCCCCTTGCGCGACCGCTGTCCGATGCCATAGCGTGCGGCACTTATGGACATTCCTGCGCAGTCACGTCCGCTCTTCCTCATCGGCTTCGGCGGGGTGATCGCGGGTGTGGCGCTCGGCTACATGGTGCGGGGCAATGCGCCGGCGGCGGCCGGCGCGCACGCGCCCGATGAGGGCCGGAAAAAAGTGGCGCTGCGGGCTGACGATGGCGGTGACGCGTATGGTCGCGCGGAGTCGCGACGGGCTGAGGAAAGCGTGGCGGGCGGAGGCGATGGGACGGTGGACTTTGTGACGGAGATGCGCGGGGCGATGCGGCAGGTGGCGGAGTGGGACCGGCTGCGGCGGCTGCACGCGACGATCGACCGGCTCGATCCGGCGGACATCGAGGTGGCGGCGTCGCAGGTGCGGCTGCTGCCGGCAGCGCTGCGCTGGCAGGTGTCGTGGATTCTCGGGGAGCGCTGGGCGGGATTCGATCCTGCTGCGGCGATGGCGTATGCGCGCAAGCTGGGGCGGGATCAGGGCGGTGCGGGGATGATCAGCGGAGTTTTCCAGAAATGGGCGGCGGTCGCGCCGGATGCCGCGCGGGAGTGGCTGGAGACGCTGCCGCTGGGGCAGGAGCGCACGAATTTTTCGCAGACACTGCTTTCCGCGGTGGCAAAGGGCGATCCGGCGGCGGCTCTGCAAATGGCGGCGCGTCTAAACGTGGGCGCTCGGGAGAGCTATCAGATCGGGAACATTTTCAGCCAGTGGGCGGCGGACGATCCCGTCGCCGCCGCTAGCGCGGCGCTGGCCATGCCTGCTGGGAAGAGCCGCGAGAGCGCGATGAGCAGCATCGCCAGCAACTGGGCGGCGAAGGATCCGGCGGCGGCGATCGCGTGGGTCGGCCGGCTCACTGAGCCGCGCGCGCGGCGGAGCGCGCTCTCGTCCGCGGTGTCGGCGTGGGCGCAGACCGATCCCGCCGCGGCCTTTGCGTGGGCGCAGTCAGTCACCGAGGACGCGGCGACGCGACGTTCGCTCATCACACAAGCGCTGAGCGCGTGGATGAGCAGTGATCCGGCGGCGGCGCAGGTGCAGATCCTGGCGCTGCCACCAGGCGCGGAGCGGAATGCCGCGCTCTCGTCGGCGATCTCGAATCTCGGGCGGCAGGATCTTTCCACGGCGCTGAGCCTGCTCGGCGCGCTGCCCGGCGGGCGCGTGCGGATGAACGCCGCGCGCAACCTCATCTACAACTCCGAAGCCACCACCGACCCGCAACTCGCCAACCAGCTCTATGAGATGCTCCCCGCGTCGGATCGGAGCAATATGGCGTCGAGCATCGCGAGCCGGATGGCGCAGAACGACGTGCCGGGGGCATTGCAGTGGGCGGCTGCGCTGCCTGCTGGCGAGGGACGGCGGCAGGCGCTCAGGAGCGTCGCGCAGAGCTGGGCGCAAAACGAGCCGCGGGCGGCGGTGGAGTGGATTTTTCAAAACGATCCGCCCTCGAAGAATTCGAATACGCTAAGCAGCCCTTTCAGCACATGGATGAGCGCGGCGCCGGACGACGCGCTGAACTGGGCGATGGCGCTGCCCGCGGGTACGA
>JAYTML010000385.1:0-3183 GCA_043728655.1 Chthoniobacter sp.
TGCCGGGGATCAATCCCTCAGGACGGAGCCGCCGTGGACTGACTCGAGTCCGGCATTCCTAAAGCCCGCGACCGCGCTGCCCAGATCGTAGTCGAAGCCCCGGTGCCCGGAAATCTCCCGCGCCCGGCTGATCACCTCCTCACGCGTCATGGCCTGCCGGCGCGGGAGGGCGGCGAAAATCTTGGTGCCCGCCGCCGGCACGTCGAAAATGTAAACGTCCTCAAACGCCGCCCGGTAGGTCGTCAGCATGTGCGCGTAGAGGGGATTGGACGTCCTGCCCCAGACATTGCCGACGGCGATTCCCTCGGGCGCCAGCGCCTTTCGCACCCCGCCGAGAAACTCCACGGTGGTCAGATGAGGCGGGATGCTATCGGTGTCGAAGCTGTCGAGGATGATCATGTCGTAGCCGCCCGGACTCTCCTCGATGAAGTCCCTGCCGTCGCTCACGTCCACGCGCATCCGCGCGTCCTCATCGAATCCGCAGTACGCCTTCGCCACATCCACGACCTCCTGATCGATCTCGACGACATCAATCATCATCTGCGGGAACCGGCTGTGGAAAAAACGGGGAAGCGTGCCGCCGCCCAGACCGACAATCAGCATCCGGCGCGGATCCTGAACGAACGCCAGACACGCCGGGAGGATACGGGCGTAAGGCAGCTCCAGGTGCCGCGGATCCCCCGCCTTCACGATGCTTTGAAAGGCGCCGCCAGAGCCGAAGCAGAGCGTCCGCAATCCGGACGCGTTCTCCGTGAGGAGGATTTCGTTGAACGCTGAGCGCCGGGCTACCAGGACCTTTTCGCCGTTGATCATTTCCTTCCGATCATCGGGCGGACGCAGGCGGGCGGCGAGAGCGGACGCGCGGGTTTGCGAGGCCACGTGGCCGGCGGATCGCGGCGATCATTCACCTCAGCTTCCGCCGCGCGGGGCCGGTGTAAATGGAGCGCGGACGGATGAGGCGGTTGTGGTCGTGCTGCTCGATGACGTGGGCGCACCAGCCGGAGATCCGCGACAGCGCAAAGATCGCCGGGTTCAGACCCGCCGGGAAACCCATGAGCCGGAAGACCACGGCAGCGTAGAGGTCCACGTTGGAGCACAGGTTCTTTTCGCGCTGCATGACCTCCTCCAGCTTTTCGCAGACCGGCACCCAATGCGTCTCGCCGCTGCGCTCGCCGAGCTGCCGGGCGATCTCCCGCATCACCGGCACGCGCGAGTCGCCCGTTTTGTAAACGCGGTGGCCGAAGCCCATGATCTTCTCCTTTCGCGCGAGCCGCTCTTTCACCCACGCCTCCACGCGCCCAGGCGAGCCGATGCTTTCCAGCACGCCCAGCGCCTCCTCATTGGCGCCGCCGTGCAGCGGGCCCTTCAGGGTGCCGATGGCGGTGGTGATCGCCGAGTAGATGTCGGAAAGCGTGGAGGCGGTCACGCGCGCGGAAAAGGTGGACGCGTTGAATTCATGGTCGGCGTAGAGCACGAGCACGGTGTCGAGGATCTTCATGTCCCGCTGCTCCGGCGCCTCGCCGGTGAGCGTGTAGAGGAAATTTCCCGCGTGCGTGTAGCTCAGGTTGGACGCGATGGCCTCCTGCCGCTGGCCGATGCGCCATCCGTCGGCGATGAGCGTCGAGACTTTGGCGATGAGCCGGACGGCCTTTCGCAGATTCGCGTCGTGCGAGTGGTCATTCAGGTCGGGATCAAATGCGGAGAGCATCGAGACGCCCGTGCGCAGCGCGTCCATCGGGTGCGTGCCCGCCGGCAGGAGCCGGAGCATCTCGAGCACGGGCGGCGGCAGGCAGCGCTCGGCGGCGAGTTCGCGCTCGAATTTTCCCATCTGCTCCATCGTCGGCATCTCGCCGCGCAGGAGCAGCCACGCCACCTCCTCAAAGCTCGCCCGCTCGGCGAGTTCGTGGATGTCGTAGCCGCGGTAAAGCAGGCCCGCGTCCGGGTCCACCCAGCAGATGGCTGACTCGCCGGCGATCACCCCGGCGAGGCCGGGGCTGTAGGCAGGTTTTTCTTCCGTGCTCATGGTTTATCCTCCGGGTTTGAATTTGCCCTTGTTTGGGTCGTAGCCAAGCAGTTCGTAGAGTTCGGCCCGCGTCTGCATCCGGTCGAGCCACGCGCGCTGGGTGCCGCGCCGCCGGAGGTCGCGCAGGCATTCCTCCGCGGAGCGCATCGAGACACGGAATGCGGTGAGCGGGAAGAGGACCATCCGGTAGCCGGCCGTCGCGAGCTGCCGCATGCTGAGCAGGGGACTCCGGCCAAACTCGGTCATGTTCGCCATCAGCGGCGCGCGGATCTTTTTTGCGAAAGCGCAGAACTCTCCCGCGGTTTCCAGCGCCTCGGGAAAGACGGCGTCCGCTCCCGCGTCGAGATACGCCCGCGCACGCGCCACGGCGGCGTCGAAGCCCTCGGCGGCGCGCGCGTCGGTGCGGGCGACAATCAGGAAATCCCTGTCCGAGCGGGCATCGGCGGCGGCGCGGATTTTCTCCGCCATCTCTTCGATGGAGACGACAGCCTTGCCCGCGAGATGGCCGCAGCGTTTGGGAAAGACCTGGTCCTCGATGTGCATTCCGGCGAGCCCCGCGCGCTCGAATTCGCGCACCGCGAGCGCCGCCTCCGCCGGGCCGCCGAAGCCGGTGTCGGCGTCCACGAGCGCGGGGATTTTCACAGAGCGGGCGATGTAGCCGGCGAGCTGCGCCACTTCCGCGAGGCTGAGCAGGCCGATGTCAGGCACGCCGGCGGTCGCGTTGGCGAGGCCTGCGCCGCTGACATACACGGCATCGAATCCTGCGCGCTCCACGAGCCGCGCGGTTGCGGCATTGAAGGCGCCGGGCATGGCGATGCAGCCCGCGCGGATCGCGCGGCGCAGCCGGGTGGTCTTGCGGGGCGCTTTCATGGCGGCACCAGCGAGCGCGTGATGACGGCGAGGTCCGTGAGGGCGTCGAGGCTCCATGCCGTCTCCAGCACCGCTGCGGCGCGCTCTGCACCGAGTCGCGCATCCGCCAGTGCGTGAAACTTTGCCCCGAGCTGCGTGTCGGTGAGCGGGTTTTGCGCGTGGCCGAGCGGGTGATCCACGCGCTCGCTGAACGCGCGGCCGTCGCTGAGACGCACGGTGACGATGTTCCCCACAGCCCCGGGATAGAGCGCGCTCAGCCCGGCGTGGCGCTCGACTTTCACCCGCTGCAC
>JAYTML010000386.1:0-2357 GCA_043728655.1 Chthoniobacter sp.
TTCTTCTCCTCGGGTTTCGCCGTGTCGCCGCCGGGCTTCTGCTCCTTGATCGCGACCTCGCCCTTCTTCTCCTCCTCCTTTTTCGGCTCCTCTTTTTTCTCCTCGGGCTTTGGTTCGTCCGCCGGCTTCTCGTCCTTCTTCTCCGGGGTCGGCGCGTCCTTTTTCACCGGCTCCTGGTCATCGCGCGGCGCGAGCGGCGACGCCACATCCTTTCGCAGCGGAACGGCCACGAGCGATTCACCGTTTGTGTAGATCCAGGTGTTGTCCGTCGCGCTGTAGAGCGGCTCAAAAATGCGCTTCGAGCGGTAGTAGAGGTATTTCCCATCCGGGTCGAAAACAGGCAGGTCGTCATTGTAGAAACCGCTCGTGACCTGGTGGTGCTTCTTCTCCTGCGTGTCGCACAGGATGATGGCCGTCTGGTCGTTCGCGAGGTCGCGCGCGTAGGCCACCCAGCGGCTGTCCGCCGACCATGCCACCCGGAAGCGCTCCAGTTCCCCGTGGTAAAAGGACAGCGCCCTGTCCAGTTCCACCGTCTGCTTCGTCGCCACGTCATGCAGATACACCCGCATCGCACTGTCGATGAAGACGATCTTCTTCGCGTCCGGCGACCACTGCGGCTGGTAGCGCCAGCCCGCGCCGAGCTGCGTCTGCACCTGCTCCGGCCCCTTGCCGTCTGCGGGCCGCAGTGTCAGCTCGTACTCGCCCGTGCGGTCGGAGAAATACGCGATCCATTTCCCGTCCGGCGACCACGCCGGATAGCGCTCCGCCACGCCGCTCGATTCCGTGAGATTGCGCACGATTCCGTGCTCAGCCGGCACGCTGAAAATCTCCCCGCGCGCCTCAAAGAGCGCCCGCTTCCCAGTCGGCGACAGCGACGAGTTGCTCACGAAATTCGTCACGTTGATCGTCCTCGGGCGCAGCGTCGCCCGGTCCGTCACCACCGTGATCTCCACCTCCCGCACCTGCTCGCTCGCGAGGTCGAGCAGATGCAGATGCCCGTGACTTTCAAACACGATCTCCTCCGGCCCCATGCTCGGGAAATGCACCTCCGAGTCCGTGAATTTCGTCACCTGCCGCGTCTGCTTCGTCTTCGTGTCGTACGCCCAGAGATTCGCGCGGCCGAGCCCGCTGCGGTCCGAGAGGTAATAGACCGTCGAGCCGTGCCACATCGGCTGCGAGTCGTTCGCGTCATTCAGCGTGATGTTCTCCGCCGTCTTCTTCTCCAGGTCGAAAAGCCACACGTCCGGCGCCATCCCGCCGCGGTAGCGCTTCCATGTCGCGAAATCCGTAGAGATCGGCGTGTAGGCGAGCGTCTTTCCGTCCGGCGAGACCGCGCCGAATTCCCCGTACGGCACCGGCAGCTTCTCCGGCAGCCCGCCGCCCGCGGAGACTTTGAAAAGCTGTGCCGCCCGCTCCGTGAAGCTCGTCATGTGCGACGCAAAGAGCAGCGACTTCCCGTCCGGGAACCACCCCAGCAGCCGGTCATTCGCCCCGTGATGCGTGATCCGGCGCGGCTCGCCGCCCGCGGCGGGCATCACGTACACGTCCGCGTTGCCGTCGTAGTTTCCGCTGAAAGCCAGCCGCGTCCCGTCCGGCGAAAACCGCGGGAACGACTCCGCGCCGCGCGGCGTGCTCAGCCGCACCGCTGCGCCGCCCGCCTTTGGCGCGATCCAGATGTCGCCCGCGTACACGAAAGCGATCTGCGTCTTGGAAACCGCCGGCATCTGCATCATCCGCGCGTCGATGTGCTCGGGCGCATCGTCGGCGAGCAGCGGGGCGGCGAGGGCACAGGCGAGGAGGGCGGCGGCTAGCTTCATGGGGTGGGTCGGGAGAAAGCACCCGCGACATCCGCGGGGCGGGCGGCAACTACTGCCAGACCCCGCGCCCCGTGCAGCAAAAAAATGCGCCGGACCGTCCGGCGCGCGATTTCGGACCGCGTGCGACGCCTACGTCGGCTTCACGTAAACTCCCACCAGCGGACGCGGATAAGCGGTGCGCGAGACGAAATCGCTGACGAACCCATCCTTTGTCCGAATCTCCACATGCCCGGCGTCCGGCCCGCCATAGACGACCACCGCCCCGACCGGCGCCTTGTAGGGATTGGTGATCTTCAGCTTGGTGAATCCGTAATTCCGGCAAAGCTCGTCCCCCGCCTGCTTGGCCCAGGCCGTGGTCGGGCGGCTCGTCACCACGTTGGCGGCGAGGAGCGCGTCCTTCACGTACTTCCAGCAGTGCCAGGTCATTTTTGGATTCGCGCGCTTCTTCGCGATCTCCGCCGCCCGGATCATCCGCGCATCGTATTGGAACTGGCCGGACTTCGGCCCGAACTGCGTCCGCTGCTCCGGCGTCAGTTGCTT
>JAYTML010000387.1:0-4581 GCA_043728655.1 Chthoniobacter sp.
CAGCAGGAAGGGGAGGTCGAGGCGCTGATCGGCGACAGCTATGCGGCGGGGAACAAGCTGGAGGAGGCGGTTGCGGCCTATCAGCGGTCCTATAAGTCGGCGACGACCGACGAGGTGCTGAACTACTCGCTTTTCGAGGCGAGCAAGCATTTGCAGAAGCTCGGGAAATGGCCGGAGGTCGCGAAGATGTTCGAGGAGTTTGTGCAGTCGAAGCCGGACCACATCGCGGTGGTTTCCGCGATGTTCTGGATTGGCAAGGCGCGCGCGAAGGAAGGCAAGACCGAGGAGGCGAAGGCGTTCATGGTCGCGAACCTGAAGAAGTACATCGAGGATCCGAAACGCGAGGCGGTGGAGCTGCTGCTCCAGCAGCTCGCCCAGCTCTGCGCGAGGCGGCCGCGTCCGGTCGCGCAGCCCGCCGCTCCTCCTGTTGCCGCTGCCGAGGGCGCGCCGGCGGCGCCTGTGCCGGAGCCGCCTGCCGCCATCCCGCCGCCGTACGATGCGTATGCGGAACTCGCGAAGCAGGTGGCGCCGCTGGACTCCAGCACCAATGTGACCACGAAAGCGCGGCTGCTTTACGCCAAGGCGGAGCTCGCGAGGCTCATCAAGAAGCCGGACGACGCGGACAAGATCTACCTGGAGATGAGCGAGCGTTTCAAACCCGAGGATCTGAGCCCGTTCATGCTCGCGCAGCTCGGCGACTTCCTTTTCGAGCGCGGGGACATCGAGAAGGCGGCAGGGCTTTATGAAAGGCTGAAGGAGGATTTCCCGAAGAGCGACTATCTCGACTACGCCTATGTCGGGCTCGGCGAGGTGGCGCTGAGCAAGAAGCAGAATGAAAAGGCGCTCGAGCTTTTCACCGATGCGCTGGACAAGATCGGGGCGAGCTCAAAGATGAAGGAGGCGACGCTCGGAAAGGCCAAGGCGCTCTTCGAACTGAAGCAGTACCCCGAGTCGAAAAAGCTCTTTGAGCAGGTGGCGTCGGTGCGCGAGTGGCGGGGGGAATCGACGGCGTTCGCGATCTATTCGCTGGCCGAGATCGAGGCGGCGCAGGGCAGGTATGCAGAGTCGATCGCGCTCTTCCGGCGGGTCTTTGTGGCGTACCAGAAGTATCTGCCGTGGGTGGCAAAGGCTTATCTGCGGGCGGCGGATACTTTCGACAAAATGGGCAAGCGGCAGGACGCGATCGACAACCTCAAGGAGATGCTGCGCAACGAGCGGCTGGCAAAATTTCCCGAAACCGAGACCGCCCGGAAGCGGCTGCAAGAGTGGGGAGGCGCGGCATGAGAGCTGACGCTACGAAGCGCCCCATGCCGAAGCGCGGTCTGCAGCTCCGTTGGGCATTGGGCGGTCTGCTTTTCGCCGTCATTGCCGTGTCGTCCGCGCCCGCGCAGAACATCCTGATGAAGGACGGCAAGACGGTCGCGACCAAGGGGATTCGCCGGCAGGGCGACATGATCATGGCGACGGTTGAGATTTCCATCCCAGGAAGCGGCGACCAGCCGGCCAAGGTGCAGACGGGTCAGATCGGCTACCCGCTTTCCCAGATCGCGCGGCTGGACTTCCCCGAGCCGACGCAGCTCAGCACGGTGCCGGATCTGATCGTGGCCGGAAGGTCCGCGGAGGCGCTCGCGCAGATCGAGCCGGTGGTGCGGTACTACGAGTCCTTCCGGGATGCGCCGGGGAGCTGGTGGGCCGAGGCTGCGCTGCTCAAGATCGAGGCGCTCCAGGCGGTGGGGAATTTCAAGGATGCCGATACGCTGATCGGCAGCCTCTCGGTCCTCGCGACGGACCCGGAGACGATGCGCGCGGCGAAGGTCTTCATCGCCGCGGGCCTGACGCGGCGGGGTGAGCATGCGAAGGCGGTGGACATGTTCGAGCAGGTCATCAAGGACGCGACCAAGCCGACGACGCTGGCGACGGCTGCCGTGAACAAGGGCCAGAGCCATCTCGCGCTGAAGCAGTATGAACCGGCGCTGATCTCGTTCCTGCAGGTTCCCGTGTTTTACCCGAATCAGAAAACGCTCGTCCCGCAGGCGATGCTGGGAAGCGCCAAAGCCTACTTTGGCCTCGAGGATCTGACGCGGGCGAAATCCGCGCTTGATGATCTGCTGAAAGACTTTGGCTCGTCACCGCAGGCGGCGGAGGCCAAGGTCGAGTTGGAAAAAGTCGCCAAGCGCGAGAAGGCGCTTGCCCCGCCCAAATGACCCCACCGTTTTACCCCACAAATCCCAGCCTATGAAACTCAAGCACGCCTACCTCCTGTCACTGCTCACCGCGGCGCTTTTCTGCGTCGTCGCCAGCATCCACGCGCAGGCTCCCGGCGGCGAGGGGGCGAAGCCCGACGCGGCTCCGGCGGTCCACACGAAGACCCTGTGGGAGCAGATCAAGGAAGGCGGATGGGTCATGGTGCCGATCGCGCTTTGCTCCGTGGCGACGCTGTATCTCATCGGGGACGGCGTCATCCGCACGGGTCTGAAGCGCGTCATGCCGCAGGCGCATGTGGATGCGGTGAAGAGCAGCTTCCGGCAGGGGGACTATGTGGCGGCCTATACCTACTGCCGCGCGAATCCCTCGCCCTTTACGAATGTCTGCGGTGTTGCGGTGAGCCTGCTCGGTGAGGGAAAGCAAGTGGTGGAGGAAGGGCTGATCGGGGAGTTGGCCAAGGAGAATTCGCAGATGAATAGCTGGATCAGCTACCTTTCGGTCATCGGTGTCTGTACTCCGATGATCGGTCTGCTTGGAACGGTCACGGGCATGATCAAGGCGTTTGCGACGCTGGGAAGCTCGGGCATCGGTGACCCGTCGAAACTGTCCGAGGCGATCGGCGAGGTGCTGGTGGCGACGGCGAGCGGTCTGTTCATCGCGATCCCCGCTTTCATCGGCTACTACGTGCTGCGCAATCGCGCCGTGAAGGCGCTCCACGACATCCAGGACACCATGGCGAACCTCCTGCGCAAGATGCCCTACCATCAGCTCGAGGGTGCGCACATCGGCGACGACGAACTTTACGCGGCGACGCCGAACTGGCTCGGTGCCGAAGCCCAAGTCTGACTCAAAGCACGAAAACCATGAACCGGAGAATCTACTGACATGGCGGGCGGCGGCGGAGGAGAGGGCGAGCCGGAGTTCCAGATCGCGCCGATGATCGACGTGCTTCTGGTGCTGCTGATCTTCTTCATGAGCATCACCACCACGCAGGTCCTGAAGGTGGACAAGTCCATCAACCTCCCGCTGGCTCCCGATGCCTTGAAAAAGGACAGCACGCGCAGCGAGGCGATCGTCAATGTCCGATGGGATCACGCGAAGAAGAAGGCGGCCTACGTGATGAACGACAGGGTTTACCCGGATCTTCCGGACCTTGTAACGGCGATCAAGGACGCGAAAAAGGTGGGTGAACTGAAAGTCACCAGCAGTGCGAATACGGCGTTCCGCGTGGTGATCCGGGGTGACCGCGACGCCTCGGCGATCAGCGTCTCACGCGCCATGAATGCCGCGGCGGAGGCCGGAATCGGCGACATCTCTTTCTCCGCCACCAACAAGGACTAATCCGATGAAACGCCTCCCGATGAACGCCAACGAAGGGATGATCGGATTTCAGATCGCGCCGATGATCGACGTGGTATTCGTGATCATGCTCTTTTTCATGGTCATGGCCGGCGCCGTGAAGGTGGAAAAGGAACTGAACACCCAGCTTCCCGGTAACGCCGAAACCGCCGGGCCGGTGGAGATGGTGGATGAGATGGTGATCGCCATCAGTGAGGCGGGCGAGGTGACGCTCAACGACGAGCCGATGGACACGCCGACGAGCAAGGACATGTCCGCGCTCAAGGTCACCCTCACGAGGCTGAAGCAGGCGGGTGATCAGTCGAAGACGCCGACGATGGTCACCGTCGTCAGCGAGCCGCTGGCGAAGTACAGCCGGACGGTGGACGTGCTCAATGCGCTGTCCGTCGCCGGGATCTCGAACGTCACTTTCACGATCAGCGAGGACGAGTGAACCCGGCGGATGCCGCGCCAGTCCGGGCGGACGCGCGCTTGCTATAGCAGCCGCGAGGGCTGGCCGGTGCTTTCGAGGACGGAGTGCCAGAGTTCGCTTTGCGGATCGACCTTGCGGCGGCCCTGCGTGGCGAGCGGGATGGGCAGGTGCACAAACGCCCCGTGCCAGCGGCCGGCGAGCATGCCCGTCTTGCCGGCCATCGCCGCGTGGACGGCGTGCTGCGCGAGCTGCGAGCAGTAGAAATTGTCCGCGGCATTCGCCGGGACGCTGCGGATCATATAGCTCGGGTCGATGTACTTCAGATTGCACTCGATTCTCCGCTCTTTGAAAAACGCGTTGATCCGGGCTTTGAGGTAAAGGCCGATGTCGCCGAATTTCTTGTTGCCGCTCGCGTCGGTCGCGTCTTCGGCTTCGAGCAACTGCTGTCCTGCACCCTCCGAGACGACGATGACCGCGCCCTTCTGCTTCGCGAGCCGGTAGCGCAGCATTTCGAGCAGGCCGCCTGCACCGTCGAGCTCAAATGGGACCTCCGGGATGAGGACGAAATCCACATTGCTCCCCGCGAGCGAGGCGTAGCACGCGAT
>JAYTML010000388.1:0-2753 GCA_043728655.1 Chthoniobacter sp.
TTTCAGCGCTGGTGCACTGGCGAGACGGGCTTTCCCATCGTGGATGCCGGCATGCGCCAGCTCGCCGCCACCGGCTACATGCACAACCGGCTGCGCATGATCACCGCCATGTTTCTGACAAAGGATCTGCACGTCTGGTGGATGCACGGCGAGAGCTGGTTCATGCAGCGCCTCACCGACGGCGAGATCGCCAGCAACAACGGCGGCTGGCAGTGGAGCGCCAGCACGGGCACGGACGCCGCGCCGTACTTCCGCATCCAGAATCCCTGGTCGCAGACGAAGCGCTTCGACCCGGACGGCGAGTACATCAAAACGTGGGTGCCAGAGCTGCGCGACACGCCCGCGCAGAAGCTCGCCGAGCCGCCCGCGCCCGGCCTGCGCCTGGCGAAAGGCTACCCGCTTCCCATCGTCGATCACCACCGCGAGCGCGACGCCGCGCTGGAGATGTTCCGCCGCTGAAATCCCATCGACGCCCCATTCGCGCCCCGCTTTGCTCGCGGGCGATGCGCTCCCTCGCTCCCGCCTTTCTCGCCGCCGCCCTCGTCCTCGCGGGCTGCTCGGATCCCGAGCGCAGTGCCGCACGCGCCGTCAGCCGCGCCGGCCCCGCGCAGCTTCGCGCCGACGCCGCGCGGCTGAGCAAGGACGTCTTCGCCGCGCACGGCGCGAATCTCCGCGTGCTCCGCCCGATCGAGACGCCGGAGAGCTTTCAGAAGCTCCTGCCGAAAAGCGTGAACGCCTACCCGGACGGCTTCGCGCTCATCCTCCGCATCGAGGGCCAGCGCCGCGAGGGCATCTACATCACGCCCGCCGGCCTCGACCACCCGCCCGCAGCGCAAAACGGCGAACACTTCTCCCCGCTCGCCGACGGCATCTACTGGTTCACCTTCGGCGGCTGAGGTGCGCGCGGGACGAAATTGCTTCCGCCCCCGCGGCCCTGCGCGCTATCACCGCGCATCATGTTCCCCACCCTCGCCGCCCTCCCGCCGAATGGCCTCCTCGCGCTCGCCGCGTGCGCCATTGTCGGCCTCGTCGTCCTGATCGCGCGCTTCAAATGCAACGCCATCGTCGCCATCGTCATCGCCTCGCTTTTCGTCGGGCTCGGCAGCGGCATGCCGCTCGGCGAAATCGTCGGCAGCTTTGAGGGCGGCGTCGCCAAGACGCTCGGCGGGCTCGCCATGATCATCGGCCTCGGCACGATCCTCGGGAAACTCCTCTCCGAGTCCGGCGCCGCGGACGTCATCGCCAATACGATGGTGCGCCTGCTCGGCCCGAAGCGGCTCGACTACGCGATCATGGTCGTCGCATTCGTCATCGGCATCTCCATCTTCTTCAATGTCGGCGTCGTCCTCCTCGGCCCGATCGCCTTCATGCTCGCGCGGCAGACCGGCACGCCGATCCTGCGGCTCGCGCTCCCTCTGGCGGCAGGCCTTTCCACCGCGCACGGGCTGATCCCGCCGCATCCCGGACCGCTCGCCGCCATCGCGCTGATCGACGCCGACATCGGCAAGACGATCCTCTACTCGATCCTCGTCGGCGCGCCGACCGCGCTCATCACCGGCCCGCTCCTCGCCCGCTGGGTCTCGCCCCGCGTGCCGGCGGAGCTGGGCGGACTGCTCGCCGAGATGACAGGGCGCCCCGCCGCCCCGCGCGCGCCGGGATTTGGCGTCAGCATTTTCACGATGCTCCTGCCCGTGATTCTGATGCTCGTCGGCACTGCGGCAAAGGTCGCCCTCCCGCCCGAGAGCGCCGTGCGCCAGTGGGCCGAGCTGATCGGCGCGCCGACGGTGGCCATGCTCATCGCGGTGCTCGTGTCCTTCTACACCTTCGGCGCAGCGGTCGGGCTCACCCGCGCGCAGATTTTGAAGTTCAGCGAGTCGTGCCTCGCGCCGGTCGCCGGGCTGCTGCTGCTCATCGGCGCGGGCGGCGGTTTCAGCATGGTGCTGAAAGGCTCGGGCATCGGCGCGGCCATCGGCGACTGGGGAAAGACGCTGCCCATTTCACCGCTCCTCCTCGGCTGGTGCATCGCCGGCCTGCTCCGCGTCGCCATCGGCAGCGCGACCGTCGCCGTCACCACCACCGCCGGCCTCATGGCGCCGATCATCGCGGGCAATCCCACGGTCAACAAAGAGCTGCTCATCCTCTCCATGGGCGCCGGCTCGCTCATCCTCTCGCACGTCAATGACAGCGGCTTCTGGTTCATCAAGGAGTACTTCGGCCTGACTATCGAGCAGACGCTCAAAACGTGGACCGTCGTGGAGACGGGCATCGCCGTCGTCGCCATCGTGTTCATCCTGCTGGTGAACATGTTCGTCTGACCGTCCCGTCCCCCAAAGCGTGTCATCCTCCGGCACGCACAAACGTGGTTTGCCGGCGTGCGGCAATGAACCGACTCCCTCGCGTGTCATCCTGAGCGGAGCGCCGCTTTGGGCGCGCAGTCGAAGGACCTCGGCGGTCCGATAACGTAGAGCGCGTGAATGGACCGCCAGGGTCCTTCGACTCCGTTCCCGCCCACCTTGCTCGCCCGTGACCAGCCCCCACTTTTCCCCTCCGCCTCCTCGGCCCGCCGGGAACTGCGCTCAGGATGACAGCCGGTGAAAGCTGGTTCATTGGCAGCGGAGTTCCCTGTGGGAGAAGCCGGGACGGAACGCAGTCGAAGAACCCCGGCGACATCCGTCCGTCCATCAACCATCAACAATCCACCATCAACCTCCGTCCCCCACCGGCCGCAGCGTGACCTGGCGCAGGTCCATCAC
>JAYTML010000389.1:0-1562 GCA_043728655.1 Chthoniobacter sp.
CACGCTGCCCACGGCTTTCGGCACGCATTGCTCGGTGATGTCGCTGGAGTCGTTGGTGCCGAGCGCGATCACGAGCTGATCGATCCGCGGGTGGCGTGTCATCATCGTTTCAAATTCCGGGACGGAACCCGTGGGGCGTCCACCCTTGCCTTCGCTGACCATTTTTAGCGCGCCCTTCGCGTCGCGCTCGACCACGCGCAGCCACACCGTGTCCTGCTGGTCCTTGGGAAGCGCGCCGCCCTCCGTGATGGAGTCGCCGAAGACGACGACGGTGCGCGGGACCGGCGGCTTTTCCCCGGCCAGCGAGGGCTTTTCAAAAAAGCGCACGTAGTCGAAATCCGCGGAGGCCGGCAGCGCCGCGTCATCGATCTTGAGCTGCGACGCCCACGGGAGCTTTGACCAGCCGACGGTCGTGAGCCAGATGCTCATCACGTCGTGCTGAAAGTTCGTGGCGTGCGTGAGACCCACAAGTTTGCCGTCGAAATAGCTGCGGATCTCGCGCGGCGAAAACTCGCAGCCCCAGACGTGGAAATCCTCCGCGAGGTTCGGCGTTTTCACGCGCCGCCCGGCCTGGCCGACGTGCTTCGGCGCCTGCGTGTGGAGATTCATCCCGTAGCTGGTCAGATCCTTCGAGTCCTGCTCGCACACGTCGCTCTCCTGGCGGTTGCCCGTCTGGCCCGGCGTGTTTTTCATCATCCAAAACGACGTGTGCCAGCCCGCGCCTTTCGGCACCCGGTAGCGCGCCTCGTAGTAGCCGTATTTGAACTCCCGTTTCGAGATCACGCCGCCGGACGTGTACTCGGCCTCGCCTGCGGTTTCCTTCCGTACCGCGAGCCGCAGCAGCCCGTCGCTCACGCTCACGTTCCCGGCCTGGTTCATGGAGGCAAAGCGCACGCCGGCGCGGATGGTCCACTCCGCTTTGTTCAGCGCGTCGCCGTCGAATTCGTCGCGCCATGCGAGCCTGTAGCCCGCGGCGATTTCCGGCGGGAGCGCCGGGGAGATGTCAGCAGCGAGCAGCGGCGCGCTCAGCAGTGGGAAGAGAAGGCGGGCGATCATCGTGCGGTGGTGTTCAGGGTCAGCGCACCGTCGGGATTTTCGCGACGCATGGCGCCGGGCTGCTCCATGAGTTCCTTCAGGAGCGGGAGATGCTTTTCATACACGCCGCGCGGCGTCGTGCCGTGGCGCACGGCGATCCACGCGGCTTTGCCCACGATCTCGCCCATCATGCCGGTGGTGCGCATGACGCGGACCGGGCCGAGCGCCTCGCGCTCGACGCTGATATTGCGCCCGGCCATGAAGAGGTTGGCGATGTTGCGGCTGTAAAGGCAGCGGTAGGGCGCCCAGTAGGGGCCTTTGTATTCGTAGCCTTTGCCAGTCGTGGCCTGGGAGATGAATTCCTCGCCCTTGAGTCCGCCGTCGAATTGCGGATGCGGGACGTGGATGTCGATGTGCCAGGTGTTCGGAAATGCCGGGTCGGGGAAGGCCGTCGCTTTGCGAAAGTCGTCCGCTTTCAAAAGCACATCGCCGAGCAGGCGGCGGGATTCGCGTTTTCCGGCGATGAA
>JAYTML010000390.1:0-7286 GCA_043728655.1 Chthoniobacter sp.
GAAACTTTCTGCCGGCCCGCGAGCCGCTCGCGCTCGCGCGCCGGCACCTCGACGATGTGCGCTCCGAGCCGCGCGGCACGGACCTGCGCCTCGATCGTCCAGCCCATCGTCCACTCCCGGAGCCGCAGCGCGTGAAAGAGCTCACGCTCGATGAAGCGCAGCGGGCCGAGGTCGCCAAAATAGCGGCCCGTGAGCAGCCCGCAGAACGCGCCGAAGACGCGGTTCGCGACGACGTACTGCAAGTTCATCAGCCGCCAGTTTTCCCGCTGCCGGGTGCGGCAGCCGAGGATCATGGACGCGCCGGTTTCCCGCACGGCGAGGAGGGCGGCGATGTCGCGCGGATCGTTCGCGCCGTCGGCGGCGAAAAAGACAAAGCCATCGACGGGCGGATGCTCGCGCTCCAGCAGTTCGATCGCCGCCTGGCAGCCGTGGCCGTAGCCGCGCGCGTCCGTCTCCGCGACGAGGACGCCATGCGCGCGGGCGATTTCGGCGGTGCGGTCGGTCGAGCCATTGACGCCGACAGCGACGAGATAGCTGTGCCCGGCGAGGGCGTCCCGCAGTTCCGCGAGCACCGCGGCGAGGCACGGTTCCTCGTCGCATGCCGGGATGATCACGGCGAAGCGCGGGGTGGTGTCTGTGGGCATTGGTCGAAAAGTGAAGCTCCGATGGCTGGCTCTTAATCTTAATCCTAATCTTAATCTTAATCTTAATCGTCAAGCGGAGTGCGCAGCGATTCACCGCGGAAGACCGCTTCGCCGTTCCGCCCTCCGGGCGGGATTAAGATTAGGATTAAGAGGATGTGCGGGAGTCGGTCTTTTTAACCGGTCAGTCCATCCCCCTTCGGACACTTTTGACCACAGCGCGGCCTACTTTATTCCCGCCTCACTCAAAACGACCACGCCTTCCGCGACGACTTCGCCGCAGACGCGCGCGGCGACTTCAAACTGCCAGAGGGTGCCGACGACTGCGACTTTGCGGGCGTTCAGCGCGATCTCCTCGCCGGGCCGAACGGCCCGGAGGAATTTCATCCCGCGGATCGCCGAGAGGCGGAAGCCGCGGCCGGGCTGTCCGGCGGCGAGGCCTGCGGTCTGCGCGAGCGCCTCGGTGAGGATGACGCCGGGGACGAGCGGATCGCCGGGGAAATGTCCGGCGAAGAAAGGCTCGTCGGGCGGAAACGTCTTGGCGCATTCCGCGCTCTCGCCGGGCACGACGGCGCGCACTTCATCCACAAAGATGAACGGCGCGCGGTGCGGCAGCCCGAGCGCGACGGGATCGCCCAGGCTCACAGCGTCCCCTCGGTCGGGACGAAGTAGCCGAATTTCCAACTGCCGCCGACGGTGCGCAGCCCGGCGCGGTAGCCCTTGTAGGCCGGGTCGGTGAGGACGGCGGGCGGCGCGACCATGTAGAGGTCGTGGGCGACGAAATTCTCGCGCAGCGTGGCGGCGAGTTCGGGCCAGACATTGTGCTGGTCCCAGTAGATGAACGGCGTCTCGCCGGCCGGCGCCGCGTCCCAGCGATAGCCGAAGTCCGGTGCCATCATCGAGGAGAGCATGGCGTGGTCTTTCCGCGCCACGGCCTGCCGGAGGCGTCCGACAAATGCCTGAAAGCCCTGGTCGCCGGCCTGATCCTTGAAGGGTTTCTTGTCCTCGTCGTCCTTTTTCTTATACGGCGCCTGGCACGCGGCGAAGGCGGCGACGAGGAGCAGGAGGAGCAGCGCGCGAGGTTTCATGGCCGACGGAAATAGAGGCGCGGAGGAGTCAAAGCGAGCCGTTTTTTCCCATCCGCCGCCCGCTGCGGGTCTGTGTAATTTGTGACCGATCGCGGAGTTTTCCGGTTCCGGATGGGCACGTTCCGACTGCTGGAGGACCGGACCTGCGGGCCACGCCCTGACAGGTCGGTGCCGTCCAGGTCCGGCCATCCACGCGGAATGAGCGTGGAAATCGTTTTATCCATTGCCCGGACACGCCCCCCGCCTATCGTCCGGCCACCGAGTCCCCCGATGCGCATCACCTTTCCCATACGCTGGCCGGATGCCATCCGTGGGAGCGTGCTGGCGGCGGTGCTCGTCCTCCATGCGGTGGCGTTTGCCGCGAAGCAGGGCGAGGAGCGGACGCTGCCCGACTTTGACAAGCGGCGGCCTGCGGAAGTCGAGATCGTCACGGCGGAAAAGGGGCTGGCCACGGCGCGGCTGCGCGAACGGCTGCGCGGTGTGCGTGTGCAGACGGCCGCGGTTTCCGAGGCCCCTCAGTTCGTGGGCTCGCCGGACGAATTCCTTTCCGGGCCGGACGGCGAGGGGCGCGCGGTGCCATCCGCACGGGCCAGAGCCTTGCAAAAGGGCGAGCCGAATCGCGAGGTGCGGGCCTTTCTGGACGAATACAAGGGGCTCTACGGGCACGGGGCCGAGGCGCTGGCGACGGCGCAGGTAAAGCGCGACTACACGAACGTGCACAACGGCCTGCGCAGCGTGATCTGGCAGCAGCAGGTGGACGGCGTGCCGGTCTTTGGCGCGATGCTCCAGGCGCACATCACGCGGCGCGGCGAGCTCGTGAATGTGGCCAGTCATTTCCTCCCCGACCCGGTGGCAGCGGCAAACCGGGGCGGAGGCGCGCGCGCCGCTCTGCTCGCGGCCCCGGCGATCTCCGCGAGGGAAGCCGTGGCCATCGCCGGACGAAACATCGGCGAAACCGTGCAGGCGGCGGACATCACGACAAACGACGCGCCGCTGGGTGCGGAGAAAAAGCAGGGCTTCCGCGCGGCGGGACTGCGGGGAGCGAGTGCGCATTTCGCCTGGCTGCCGATGGACAAAGGCAGCGCGCGGCTGTGCTGGGAAGTGGTGCTCACGGGAAGGGCGAGCGGCGAGATGTTTCGCATCCTCGTGGATGCCACGACCGGCGAGCCCCACATCCGCCACTGCCTGACGAACTACATCAGCGAGGCGACCTACCGTGTTTTCACCGGCGACAGCCCCACGCCGATGCAACCCAGCCTCGCCACACCCTCCACGGCGCAGCCGCCGGAGGTCGCCCGCACGCTGGTCACGCTCACCGCGCTGAACACCACGGCCTCGCCAAACGGCTGGATCGACGACGGGGTGAACGAGACACGCGGCAACAACGTGGACGCGCACCTCGACCTGGACGGGAATAACATCGCCGACCTGCCGCGCCCGCAGGGTTCGCCGTTCCGCGTCTTTGACTTTCCGCTCGATCTCACGCAGGCGCCGAGCGCGTACCGCAACGCCGCGGTGACGCAGCTTTTCTACTGGTGCAACTGGATGCACGACAAACTCTACGCGCTCGGCTTCAACGAGGCGGCGGGCAATTTCCAGAACAACAACTTCGGCCGCGGCGGCGCGGGAAACGACGCCGTGGAGGCCGATGCGCAGGACGGCTCCGGCACGAACAACGCGAACTTTTCCACCCCCGGCGACGGCTCCCCCGGCCGCATGCAGATGTACGTCTTCACCGGCCCGACACCGGCCCGCGACGGCGATCTCGACGCGGCGATCATCCTCCACGAATACGCCCACGGCCTGAGCAACCGGCTCGTCGGAGGCGGCGCCGGCATCAGCGCAAATGCATCCATCGGAATGGGCGAAGGTTGGTCGGACTTTTACGCCATCGCCCTGCTGAGCAAGCCCGGCGACGACCCGAACGGAAACTACGCCGTGGGCAGCTACGCCACCCTCCAGTTCAGCGGGCTGACGGAGAACTACTACTACGGCATCCGCCGCTATCCGTACTCGACCGACCTGACGAAAAACCCGCTGACCTTCAAGGACATCGATCCTGCGCGGGCCGGCAGCCACCCGGGCATCCCGCGCAATCCGGTCATCGGCACCTCGGCGAGCGAGTCTCACAATGTCGGCGAGGTCTGGTGCATGGCGCTGTGGGAGGCGCGGGCGAATCTCATCGCCAGGCACGGCTTTGCCACCGGCAACCAGCTCATGCTCCAGCTCGTGACCGACGGCATGAAGCTCTCGCCCGCGAACCCGAATTTCCTCCAGGCGCGCGACGCCATCCTCCAGGCCGACCTCGTGAACAACGCCGGCGCCAACAAGGACGACCTGTGGGCTGCTTTTGCAAAACGCGGGATGGGCGCGAGCGCGACTGCACCAGCCAGTTCGACGACGACCGGCGTCTTCGAGGCGTTTGACCTGCCGGACGATCTCGCCGTCACGCCGGCGACCACCTCCATTTCCAGCGGCCCGGTGGGGGGCCCTTTCACCGTCACGACGACGACCTACACGCTGCGCAATATCGGGCCGGCCCCGCTCAACTGGACGGCCGCCAAGACCGCCGCGTGGCTCGATCTCTCCGCGGCCGGCGGCACGCTCGCACCCGGCGCCACCACCACCGTCACGGCCACGCTCAATGCCTCCGCCCTCGGACTCGCCGCGGCGATCTACGCGGACAGCGTGACGTTTTCAAACCTGACCAGCGCTCGCTCGCTGACGCGCGGCATTTCGCTCTTCATCGGCCAGCCGGACTATTTCACCGAGCTCTTCGACACCAGCAGCCCGAACGACACGGCGTTCCAGACCTTCACCTTCACGCCGCACGCCTCCGCAAATCTTTACTACGTCACACGCAAGCCCGCGACCGCGTTTCCCTCGGACACCACCGTGGCCAGCCTGGCTGTCACACTCGGCGACGACGCGAGCGCGCTTGTGACGTTAGCCAACAGCCAGAGCGTGAAAATCTACGGCACGAGCTACACGAATTTCTACGTGGGCAGCAATGGCTACATCACGTTTGGCTCCGGCGACATCGAGTGGGTCGAGTCCTACGACGCACACTTCCTCAAGCCGCGCATCTCCGCGCTCTTTCGCGATCTCAATCCCGCTGTCAGGGGAACAATCCGGCGCAAGCAGTTCGCGGATCGCATCGCAGTGACATGGCTCGGCGTGCCGGAGTACGGGACGCTCAACTCAAACAATTTCCAGATCGAACTCTTCTTCGACGGGCGCATCAGCATCACGCTGCTCGGGGTGGCCTCGACAAAAGGGCTGATCGGTCTCGCGCGCGGCCTCGGCGTCCCGGCCGGGTTTGTGAAAAGCAACTTCTCCAACTATCCGCCGCCCACCACCCTCAGCGTGGCCCTGCCTGCGAGCGCCATGGAAGGCGCTGGCGTGCTCGCGGGTCAGGGCAGCGTCACGCTTTCCCACCCGTGGGCGACGGACCTCACCGTCACGCTGACCTCCGGCGATCCCGCCGCCGTCACCGTCCCCGCCTCCGTCATCGTCCCCGCCGGCCAGACCAGCACGCTGTTTTCCCCCACGATCCTCGACGACGGAATCATCAACGGCACGCGCACAGTGACGATCACCGCCACCACCACCGGCTGGACCGCAGGCAGCCGGGCGATCAGTATCCTCGACAACGAAAACACCAACCTCGTCGTGACCCTCGCAGACGTCACCGAGGGCGCCACCTCCGCAGGCACGGTCTCGCTTTCCGGCACGCTGCCGTCTGACCTCGCGGTCTCGCTTTCCTCCGGAAATCCCGCCCGCCTGACCGTGCCGGCGTCCATGACGATTCCGGCAGGCTCGACGAGCGGGACATTCATGGGGACCGCCGTGCAGAATACGGTCCCCGACGGGAATGCCTCGGTCACTGTCACAGCAAGCGCCGCCGGCTTCACCGCAGGCACGGCCACGGCCACGGTCTTCGACGACGACCCGCACCATCTCGCCTTCAGCACGCTCGCCGGCTCGCAGATTCGCGGGGCGCCGTTCAGCGTCACGATCACCGCCGTGGACATCAATGGCGTGGCGTTCCCCAACTTCAGCGGCACCGTGAATCTCACCGCCAGCAATGGCGTGACCGTCACGCCCGGCAGCGTCGTGCTGGCCGGCGGGAGCGCGACCGTGGACGTCACGGCCAATGTCTTTGGCACTGGCGTGATGCTGACCGCAAGCGACTCCGCCGCGCTCAGCGGCATGAGCACCGCTTTCAATGTCACCCACGGGCCGCTCGACCACTTTGAGTGGCTGCCGGTCGGCGCGTCCCGTTTCGTCAGCACCGCCTTTCCCGTCACGATCGTCGCGCGGGACGTCGTTGGAAACACCGTGGCCGATTTCGTCGGCGCCCCGGCGCTGAACTGCGGAACCGCAACCAACCGCACCGTGCCGCTCAGCCCATCCTCGACGACAGCATTCTCTGCCGGCGTCTGGTCGGGAAACCTGGCCGTCGGACAGATCATCAGCGGCATCACGCTGCGGGCGTTTCTGGGCGCGGCCACAGGCGATAGCGGCGTTTTCAATGTCATCGCCCAGCCCGGCGCGACCATCGTCGTCACCTCGCCGCCCGTCACCACCCAGTCCCTCGTCACGATCACCGGCCTGGCTTCCGACCCGGCAGGGATCGCCGCGCTGACGGTCAACGGCGCACCCGCGTCCACGACGGACGGTTTCGCTCACTGGACGCTGCCCGGCTTCGCCCCGGCGGCCGGAAGCAACGCCCTCGTCATCCAGGCCGTGAACAACTCCTTCGCGCCCCTCAGCACCACTCTCACGTCGAACCTCTATCGCGCCACGATGACTGCGGACTTCGACCACGACGGCCTCCCGGACGCGTGGGAGAGCCTGGCCGGGCTCGATCTTTTCGACAGCGCCGGAAGCAATGGCGCGCTCGGCGACCTCAGCGGAAACGGCGTCCCCAATCTCCTCAAATACGCCTTCAACCTCGATCCCCTCAGCACCGACATCACCGGCCTGCCGGTCACTTCCATCGAGACCGATTCCCTCGACCATGCGCGCTACCTCACCCTCCGCTACCGCCGCCTCCTCGCGCCCGGCCCGCTCCAGTACCTCATCGAGGTCACCCCGGACCTCCTCGACTGGACGTCCACCCCCGCCGACTTCGACGAACTCGCGCCCACCGTCCCAAACGGGGACGGCCTGACCGAGACCGTCAGCATCCGCGTGAAACCCGCGCTCGGCACCCCGGGCGCACCCATCCGCTGCGTCCGCGTCCGGATCCTCGTGCCGTAGCGTCGCGGCGGCACGAACGGCGGTTTGCGAGCCGAAACCCCCGGGTGGCCGAGGAATACCTGCCGCACCTGAGGCGTCTTACATGGCGAACACACACATCGCCCGTCCTAACGAGCGGAGACGATTTCATAACCCAAGCGTCCGAAGTCTCCGGACACGCCGATTCAAGGAGTAAAGATATGAAGACACTAGCCAAACTCACCCTCGCCGCGATGACGCTCGCGCTCACAACCACGGCATTCGCAGGCGACCTCACACTCGTCCGCACGGACAACGGCCACGGCAGTTTCCT
>JAYTML010000391.1:0-6980 GCA_043728655.1 Chthoniobacter sp.
GCGCAGACCTGCATCACGCTTTCGCAGATCACGGGGTTCACTTTCCCGGGCATGATCGAGCTGCCTGGCTGAGTCTCGGGGAGGATGATCTCGCCGATGCCACAGCGCGGGCCGCTGCCCAGCCAGCGGATGTCGTTGGCGATTTTGAAAAGGGAGACGGCGATCGTCTTGAGCTGCCCGCTCGCCTGGACGAGACCGTCTTTCGCCGCCTGTGCCTCGAAGTGGTTGCGGGCCTCGCGAAAGGCGATGCCGGTCTGATTCCACAGGTGCCGCATGACGATGGATGCGAAGTCGGGATGGCAGTTCAGGCCGGTGCCGACCGCGGTGCCGCCGAGCGGGAGTTCCTCGATGGCGGCGATGGCATTTCCGGCGCGGAGGCGGGCGTACTCGATCTGCTTGGCGTAGCCGCCAAACTCCTGCCCGAGCCGCACGGGCGTGGCGTCCATGAGATGGGTGCGGCCGATCTTGATGACGTTCCAGAACTCGACGGATTTCCTTTCGAGCGCGCCGTGAAGCTGTTCGAGCGCGGGGAGGAGATACTTGCGGGTGCGCTCGCCGACGGCGACGTGGATGGCGGTCGGGATCACGTCGTTGCTGGACTGGCCCATGTTGACGTGGTCGTTCGGATGAACGGGATCCTTGGAACCGATGGCCTTTCCAGCGAGCTGCGAGCAGCGGTTGGCGATGACCTCGTTGATGTTCATGTTCGTCGAGGTACCGGAGCCGGTCTGGTAGATATCGAGCGGGAAATGAGCATCGAGTTTTCCGTCGATGATCTCGTGGGCGGCGCGGGCGATGAGCGTGGTGCGCTTTTCGTCGAGGCGGCCCAGCTCGAAGTTCGCTTCGGCGCAGGCCCACTTGATGAGGCCGAGGGCGCGGATGAATTCCCGCCCGAAATGGTTGCCGGAGATGGGAAAATTCAGGACGGCGCGCTGGGTGGAGGCGCCGTAGAGGGCGTCGGCTGGCACTTCCATCGGACCCATGGAATCGTTTTCAATGCGGGTGGAGGACATTCCCGCAGCTTGCACAAGCGAAGCGCTGATTGGAAAGCGCGATGTGCTTCCCCCGCGGCTACGACGCGGCGCGGAACCGGTAGCAGGAGCGGGTTTTAGGGAAATTCAGGCGGTTGCGGACAATCAGCGGGTCGATATTGAGGCCCACGGCCTGGCGGGTGGCCACATCGCCGCCGCGGAGCGCCCTCGCGAACGCCTCGTCGCCGACGCGGAGCAGGATTTTCAAGAGCACGTAGCCGAGCGCGTCGCTGCGTTCGCCGTCCAGCGAGGTATCGAGCGCGCGGCTAAAGTAGCGCTGGATGAACTGGCGCTCGCCGCGGCAGGCGCGCGCGAAGCGGCCATTCGGATATTTCTTGAGCGTCTGCGCGAAGTCGTCGCGGTAAGTCTCGGGGAAAACGCCGCCCTTTTCGTAGCTGCGATACTCCCGTGGATGGCCCGCACCGGACGCTGTGCAGCAGAGCCATGCCACCCCGGAAAGCAGGCACAGCAGGTTTCTCATCGGGCGGGGATTCAGTGCCGGCCGTTGCCGTTCATCTGGTGGCCGTTGGTGCCGTTGGTGCCGTTCGTGCCGTTGGTGCCATTCGTGCCATTCGTGCCATTCGTGCCACTCGTGCCACTCGTGCCGTTCGTGCCGTTCGTGCCGTTCGTGCCATTCGTGCCGATGGCGTGGCCGTTCACCCGACCGTTCGCGGTTTTGTAAAACTTCGTCACAAACATCGGCGGGAGATTTTGCAGGCAGTACGCGCTCTCAATCCGGGAGAATTGGCGGCAGTGGCCCACAAGTTCATTGGTCACCTGGTAGATGATGAAGGCCGCGGTGGCAGTTGGTGCGAGAGAGTCGTAGGTGCTGCGGAGCAGTTCGCGCTTTTTTGCGGGCTCCAGAATGCTGAAGGGGATGCCGGAGACGATGTAGTCGCAATGCGTGTGGCCGCGGCGCGCCAGTTCGGCGGCGAGCGTGGCGCAGTCGGCATTGAGGACGGTGATGCGGCGGTCGGCGCGAAATTGCTCGTCGAGATGCTGTGCGAGCTCCGGGTCGAGCTCAAAGAGGATGAGGTGCGAATCCGGATGCATGCGGCGCACGATCTCACGGGTATGGCAGCCCTCACCGGGGCCGTATTCCACGATCACGCGCGGCTCGGTGAGTTCCATCTTGTCGGCGACCCGGCGGATCAGCTCCCGCGAACTCGGGATGATGGACGCCACTTGAAAGGGCCGTCGCAGAAACCGCTTGAGAAAGATTGCGCTCATGAAAAAGGGGTGCCGCAGAAAAAATGCGGCGCCACTATTAGCGGCGGGCCGGGGATTGTCCAGCATCGCCATCGGGTCGGAAATGCCGGCGACGCACCGCGTGGATTGGCGCGGCTACGGGGCAAATTTCTTGTTGAGAACGACGCGGAAGCGGTAGGCCTTTTCGAGCGGCTCCGCGTCCACGTCGATGAAGTCCCCCTGCTTCACCGTCTCGGGATTGGACTTGTCGAAGCGGCGGTCGCCGGGATCGACATAGCGCTCGACGGTGGTGCTGCCGCGGAATTCGCCAAGCACGGTGTCCCGGCCCTCCTCCCACTTCGCGTAGTCGGTGCCAGCCGCGCGAGGCCGCTGCCGCAGGGTCTGCACGCGGAAGTGGACGGTGTACGTGTTCGATTTCGTGGTCAGCCGCGGGTAGATGTCCGCGTAGGGTTTTTCGCGTACGTTGTCACCGGTGAGGGTGTTGTTGTCCCAGAAATTGCGGATCGCGGTTTCGCCTGTGTTCCATTTGACCAGTCCGGTGTTCGTCGCGCCTTTGGGGTAGAGAAAGCGGTCGCAGATTTCCGAGGCGCTCTTGAAAAAGCCCTTGTTGTGGTCCCCTCGCGCGTAGGCGGCAAAGTAGTCGTCGAACGCCTTGATCGTTTCGTCCCGGTCCACCGGGTAGCGGTAGTTTTTCCCCGCGATCAGCTTGGTCTTGTAGGTGTCCACATCCGCCGCGGGAAATGCGCTGACGCGGACGGACTGAAGAGCCGACCGGATCCCGGTGCTGCGCGTGATGTACGAGAACGGGGCGATCGGGTAATTGATGTTCACCTTCCCCGCGGTGGAGAAGGGTTCGCTGATCGCGTAGGGCTCGACGACCGGCATGTTGAAAAGGTCGAGCAGTAGGTGATCCTTGGGCGTCGTGCCGCTGCCGGGATGCGCGGCACCCGCCGGGTTTGGCGAAAAGCAAAGCGTCTGCCAATGGGCATTGCGCCCGGCGAGCAGCGAGCCAAAAACCACGGCGGATGGAGTCTGGCGGTTTGGCGTGAAGAAGGTCTCGAACGTCTCCTCATACCGGGACGTAAAGTAGGGATGCACATAGACCCATTTTTCGTTGTACGAATCCCAGTAGCGCCAGGCCAGGTTGCCTTCATCTGCCTTTCCGCAAAAAGGACCGTCGGCGAGATTGCCGATGCCCGTGTCAAAGTCGCCGGGTTTCCCGTCCGTGCGCACCACGCCATCCACGGTGTCCGGCAGGTCCGCGGCCTGCCCCGCAGGGTAGTTCTTGCCCTTGGGGAGTTTCACGATCTTGCCGTACGTGGTGCCGGCAAAGTAGCTCAGGCTGTCCGCCCGCCGGAGCGTCTGCGCCTGGCGCACGCTGGAGTCGCCATACTTGGGATGCGCCTGAAAGACGCTGCCGTCATCGGTGAGCGCGGAAACGCGCAGATCCCCCTCCCCCGCGAAGACGAGACTGCGCACGGTGTCGCCCGGTTGGAGGATCTGGCGGTCGCGCCGCGTGTGGTTGAGCCCCGGAGGCGTACTCTTGGTGCTGTCGCCGGCATTCTGGCCGAAGGCGAACGTGCCGCCATCCTGTTCGGCGCTCGTGCCGAGTCGGCCGGCGAAGGACTTCACCTTCCGGATGTCCGCGAGGTTGCAGGCCCAGTCAGGCTTCGCCGGATTCGGGACAAAACCGCCGGGATCGCTTTCAAAAATCTCATCGGTCGGCACCGGCACCGTTGCGTCGGGAAAGGTGAGCTTCAGCTTGCGGATCGGGAGTGTGTCAAACTTGATGTCGAGAGTGAGCACCGCACCCTTCAGGGCGACCGTCTTTGTGGCCGCGTCGATCGGGATCCCGTCGCCTGTGGTCTGAAACTCATACCAGTTTTTCCCCGGCACCTTTCCCCACTTTCCCCAGAGCGTGTGGGTAAAGCCCTCGGAGCCTCCCGAGTTGCGCCCGCCCCACAGCGAGCCCGAGGCGTGGATGAAGCTATTGCGGGCCTTCTGCGGAAAGCCCAGCGCCTTTCCACCGAGCTGAAATGCATCGAGCCCCTCGAGTTCGAAGGCGATGGGCCGCTGTTCGAGCGAATTTCCATTGGGCGTCTGCGTCGGCGCATAGCCCTGCATCGGGTTGAATGTCTCGAAGACCATGAAGGCGCGGACGAGGTTCTTCTTCACGCCGCGCTTCGCCTTTTCCCTGCGGTCGAGATAGACCGAGTCGTCATTCCCCACATAGCCCGCGTGATACAGGACCAGCGCCGCCTCCGAGATCGTCGGGAAGCGGCCGAAGCCGATGTTCTCGCGGCCTTCGCGGGAGAAATGGATCGGGACGACGATGCCGCGCGGCGCGAATTTGTAGCGCTCCTTTTCCCGCGTGCGCTTCGGCTCGGCGAAGGTGTTGAATTCCTTGTCATGCGTGGAGTCGCGCATGTTTGCGCAGCGGATGTAGTCAAAGATCTCCGTGAGGATCTGGTCGCGGTCGGCCTTGTACTTCGCCTCGAAACTGCCGCCGAACCCGGGCACGTTCTGCGAGGTGACTTCCCGCAGGTAGTCGTAGAGCTTTGCGTTGCGCGGAATTTCCGCGTCGGTCGTCGGATGGTAGGCGTCCTTGCGCTGGAAAAGGAACTGCCGCTGGTCGTTCGTCGGTCCGATCGTCGAGCAGAAGGCGATGAGATCGTCCGGCGCATTGCGGATCGCGGGATCGGTGTGCACCGGCCAGATCGTGACCCGCGGCCGTCCGTAAAGATTCAGCTCCGGCGCCCGGCTGTGGGCCGTGAGGAAAAAACGCAGCCGGCCGAGCATGTCCGGCTTCAGCGCCGGATCAGTCAGTCCGATGACGCTGTCATTGGTCTCGCGCACCCCAGCTTTCATCCCCGGCGCGTAAAGCATCTCGTCCACAGACGCGTAGAGCCGCCTGTAAACCGTCTTCAGCGGCTCGTCGGTGGCGGCGAGCAGGCGCTCGGTGCCGCCCTGGGAGCCGCCGATATTGAGCCGCGGCGTGAGCTGATAGAGCTGCTCGGAGGTGAGCAGCGACCCAAAAACGAGCCCGAGCGAGGTCGTCGCCGGATGGCCGGGGTAGCGCTGGAATTCATTGCGCACCGGCTGGCAGAGCGAGAGGCTGCCGCCGTTGGGAAGCAGCTCGCCGCTGGCGTCCAGCTTGCCGTAGTCAAACTCCGTGAGCGTGCGTGGCGTGTCCCAGAATGAACCCGCATAAGTCTCCTCCTTGTAGGCCCCGAGATCCTTGAGGCTGAAGCCGCCCGCGGTGTTGATGTTCACCTTGCAGCTCTCATCGTCCGTCCAAAAGGCGATGCGCCCGACGATCGGATTATCCTTCGCGGGTGTCTTCCCTGCCGGGGATGTCCCGGCCCAGTTCGCCACGAGCCCCGTGGCATCCGCGGATTTCGGCGCGCTGAGCGTGCCGTCCTGCAGCACGTAGATCCACCGGACCGGCATCCGCGCCAGGCGCGCCGCCCCCTGCGGATCGGCGCCATCCACGCTGATGCCAAATCCCTCGACCGTCCCCACCGCCGACGGGTCCATGATCGGGTAGCTCTTCGCCGTCGCCTTGGTGCCCGGCAGCACCACGTTCACCGGCTCGTTCAGATCCGTGAAAAGCGAGGGATTCCTGTGCCAGGCCCCCGCCCCGCTCACCGGCACATCCGCCGCCGGATCGAAGGTCCCGATCTGTGGCTGCGTCACCGTCATGTTCTCGGATGAGTAGAGCTTGAAAAAGGCGTCCGCCTTTTCCGAGGCGCCGCTGCCATCGCCGTACACCCGGATCATCCCCGGCTGCGACGCCCACGCCCCGCCGAACCGCACCGTGGCCTCGCGGATCTGCCCCATGACCACGCTGGTGGCCGACTCCGCGAGCTGCCGCGCGGTCACGCCGGCAGCGTAACTGCGCGACGCCTGCAACTCAGTCGCGACCCTGGTGAAGAAGGCGATCACCAGCACCGAGATGATGACGAGGAACGACAGCACGATCACCAGCGCCACACCGCGCCGCGCCGCGCCGGCCCTCATCCGGCGGCTGGAGAAATGCAAGACGCCCGCTCTGCGAGCCGGCGGCTTGCATCGGGGAAATGCGGGCAGCGAGGTCATTGGACGGGGGGATTCGCGCTTCGTCGAAGAACCGGGCTAAGGCGTGAATTTCTTGTTGAGGACGACGCGGAAGCGGTAGGCCTTTTCGAGCGACTCCGCATCCACGTCGATGAAGTCGCCGTTGCTCGCGGTCTCGGGATTCGTCTTGTCGAAACGGCGATCCTCGGGATCGACATAGCGCTCGATCGTCGTGCTGCCGCGGTATTCGCCGAGCACGGCGTCTTTGCCCTCCTCCCATTTCGCGTAGTCGGTGCCGCCCGCGCGCGGGCGCTGGCGCAGCGTCTGCACACGGAAGTGGACAGTGTAGGTGTTCGATTTCGTCGTCAGCCGCGGGTAAAGGTCCGCGTAGGGTTTCTCGCGCACGTTGTCGCCGGTGAGGGCATTGTTGGTCCAGAAGGTCCTCATCGCCGCCTCGCCGGACGCGAACGCCACGCCCTGCGGATAGAGGAAGCGCTCGCAGACCTGGGAGGTCGATTTGAAAAAGCCGCCGTTCTTGTCGGCCTTGTAAGTCGCGAAGAAATCGTCGAACGCCTTGATCGTCTCATCCCGGTCCACCAGATACCGGTAGCTGTTAGTGGTATTGCTTTTGTACTTCGACGCGTCCCCCACCGGGATCGCAGTCAGCCGCACGGCGTGCAGCGC